>JBILSW010000399.1:0-3571 GCA_044371895.1 Rubrivivax sp. | reverse complement strand
CGCTGGCCCTGGCCTTCGGCATCGCCAGCGGCCTCGAGCCCGTGCAGGGGCTCGTCACGGCCATCGTCGCCGGCTTTCTGATCAGCGCGCTGGGCGGCAGCCAGGTCCAGATCGGCGGGCCCGCCGGCGCCTTCATCGTCATCGTCTACGGCATCGTCGACAAGCACGGGCTCACCGGGCTGCTCGTCAGCACCTTCGCCGCCGGCGCGCTGATGCTGGCGATGGGGCTGCTGCGCCTGGGGGTGCTGATCCGCTACATCCCGGTGAGCATCGTCATCGGCTTCACCAGCGGCATCGCGGTGCTGATCGCGCTGTCGCAGCTGCGCGATGCGCTGGGCCTGCCCATCGCCCGGATGCCGGCCGAGTTCTTCGCGCAGCTGGCCACGCTGGGGCGGCATCTCGGGCAGGTCAACCCCGCCGCGGCCGGGCTCACGGCGGGCTGCCTGCTGCTGCTGGGGCTGTGGCCGCGGCTGGGCGCGCGCTGGCCGCCGCTGGCGCGGGTGCCGGGGGCCATCGTCGTGATGGTGCTGGCCACCGTGCTGGTGGCGCTGCTGCCGCTGCCCGTGGAGACCATCGGCAGCCGCTTCGGCGAGCTGCCCCGCGGCCTGCCGCAGCTCGAGCTGCCGCCGCTGTCGTGGGACAGGCTGCAGCAGCTCACCATCCCCATCATCACCATCGCGCTGCTCGGCGCCGTCGAGTCGCTGCTGTGCGCGCGCGTGGCCGACGGCCTTGGCGAGGACCGGCGCCACGACCCCAACCAGGAGCTGATGGCCCAGGGCGTGGCCAACATGGTCACGCCCTTCTTCGGCGGCATGCCGGCCACGGGCACCATCGCGCGCACCGTGACCAACGTGCGCGCCGGCGCGGCCACGCCGGTGGCCGGCATGGTGCACGCGGGCGTGCTGCTGCTCGTGCTGCTGGTGGCCGCGCCGCTGGCCGGCCACGTGCCGCTGGCGGCGCTGTCGGCCATCCTGCTGTTCGTGTCCTGGAACATGTTCGAGGGCCATCAGTTCCGGCGCCTGCGGCATTTCGCGCCGACCTACCGCACGCTGATGCTCACGACCTTCGTGCTCACCGTCGTCTTCGACCTCACGGTGGCGGTGGAAGTGGGCCTGGTGCTGGCGTGCCTGTTCTTCATCTGGCGCATGGGCCAGCTGTTCAGCGCCACGCCGCGCCCGCCCAGCGCCGAAGCGCCGCTGCCCGAGGGCGTGGCCGTGATCGAGCTCTACGGCGCGCTGTTCTTCGGCGCCGTGGGCAAGATCGAGGCGCTGCCCGAGCAACTGCCGGCGGGCACGCGGGCGCTGGTGCTCGACATGCAGCGCCTGGTGTCCATGGACACCACCGGCCTGGACGCGCTGGAGCAGCTGTGGCGCACGCTGCAGCGCCGCCCGGTGGCGCTGGTGCTGGCCAACGTCAACCCGCAGCCGCTGTCGCTGATGCGGCGCAGCGGCTTCGAGGCGCTGATCGGCGCCGAGCACATCGTCCAGAACCTGGACGACGCGCTGCGCGCACGCCCGGGCTGATCAGCGCCAGGGCGGCGGCGCCTCGAACACGGCGGCCAGCGCGCGCTGCGCTGCGGGCAGCCCATGGCGGTGGCGCTCGGCCAGCAGACCAAGCGCGAACCACACCGGTGGCGCCAGCTCCGGGTGGGCGGCCAGGCGCATACGCGCGGTGTGCAGGTCGTTGAGCTCGCCCAGGCGGTCGAGCGCCGGCTTCAGCGCCGCCATCGTGCGCCGCAGCCGCTTCGGCGGCAGCAGCGGGGCCAGCGCCTCCAGCAGATAGCGCAGGCGCTTGGCGCGTTTGCGCAGCGTGTGCAGGGCGTCGGGCTCGGCGGCGGCGATGTCGCGCGCGCCACGCCGGGTGCGCTTCCACAGAGGCCGCAGCAGCGCGGCGGCGGCGGCGCGGTCCAGCGCGGGCGGGGCCGGCTCGTCCGCCGCGGCGGCGGCCAGGGCCAGCCCCAGGCTGCGCAGCAGCAGCGCCTGCACCTCGGCGCCGCGCAGCACCTGCGCAGGCTCGGGCGCGTCGCCCGCAGCCGCTGCCGGCCAGGCCAGCGGCGACAGGCCGGCGGCGGCCAGCGCGGCGTCGATGCCGGGGCCCAGGTCGCCGGCCAGCACGTCGGCATCGCGCGCCGCGCCCAGCGCGCCGAAGGGCGCGACCCAGGCGCGCTCCAGCGCCTCGGCCCCGGCGGCCTCGGCACCGGCCAGCGGCGCGACCTCGCGCAGCACGCTGCGCAGCCGGCGCAGACCCACGCGCAGCTGGTGCAGGTGCTCGGGCGCGGCGGTGCCGGCCGCGATCTCGGCGCCGTTGGGCAGCACCTGGGCCAGCGCGCCGTGCAGCATGGCCGCCAGGGCCTGCGGCGCCGTCTGCCCCGGTGCCACGGCCGAAGGCTCGGCGCGTGTCGCCGGCACCTGCACCAGGCCTTCGGCCAGGCGGAAGCCGCGCTCGGACTTGGTGCGAACGTCCCACCACAGACTGTGCCGCGCCACCCAGCGCGCGGCCAGCGCGACCAGCGCGGTGGTAGGGCCGGACTTCAGCTCGAACTCGATCTCGTCCACCGCCAGGTGCTGCGCGCCGGCCGTGATGCTGCCGCGGTCGTGCGCCAGTTCCACCGTGGCGCCGCCGCTGCGCACCAGGCGCAGCGTGCGCTGGATGTCGGTGCGGTACAGCACCTCCAGCGGCACGCCGTCGGCCAGCAGCGCAAGCAGCCGCTCGCCCACGGGCGTGCCGGCATGGCGCGCGGCGTCAATGGCCGGCAACGCGGCGCCGCCGGGCACCGGCACCTCGTGTTCGGGGCGCGCCATCAGGCCGTCGCCGCGGCCCTTGAGCGTCTGCACCCAGCGGCGGCCCTCGCGCCGCAGGCGCAGCGCCAGCCCGGCGCCGGCCAGGCGACGGTCGGGGGTGTCGGCGTAGGCGGCCTGCAGCCGGATGCGCCGGGCGCTCGCCGTGCCGACGGCGCGCGCCACCGCCGAGGCCTGGCCGGGCGGAACCTGGAACTTCAGCTCGATCTCGTTCATGCCCGGCCCGCAGCCTAAAATCGACAGTCTCCCGAGGATAGCGAAGCGCACGCCATGCCCCTGTTCTGGAAGCCCTACAAGTCGGACGTGACGTCCTTCATCGACGAGCTCAAGGCCAAGAAGCCCACGCTTGAGTCCGAGCAGCGCGCCGGCCGCGCCTTGTTGTGGGATCAGCACCCCGACCGCGAGGCGCAGGCCGAGTGGCGCGCCGCCCGCGTGGCGCAGAAGCCCTACGTCTACCAGACCGACAACCGGCCGGCCGCTGACGGCAAGGCCGCGTGAGCACCGAGGCCGCTGCGCCGTTGCCAGTGCCCACCCCTGGCGACGACGCTGCCGGGGCCGCCGCGGCCGAGGGGCTGTCGCCCGAGGTCGTCGACCAGGTGGCCGTGGCCCGGCTGTACGGCGAGCCGCTGTTCCGCCTGCCGCAGGACCTGTACATCCCGCCCGACGCGCTGGAGGTGTTCCTGGAGGCCTTCGAGGGCCCGCTGGACCTGCTGCTGTACCTGATCCGCCGGCAGAACTTCAACATCCTCGACATCCCGCTGGCCAGCGTGACG
>JBILSW010000542.1:0-2684 GCA_044371895.1 Rubrivivax sp. | reverse complement strand
CAGCATTGCCAAGCAGCGCGACGTGAGCTTGCCGATGCTGTCCAGCATCCTGGCCAGCAACGAGGCACACCTGGACCTCGCGTTCGACAAGGTCATGTCCGCGGTGGCGGCGGCCGGCAGCCGGCGCGTGGGCTTCGTCGGCTTGAGCTTCAAGACCGGCACCGACGATTTGCGCGAGAGCCCGCTCGTGACGCTGGCCGAGCGTCTGATCGGCAAGGGTTGCGAACTGGCCATCTACGACCCCGAGGTACACCTTGCGCGGCTGCTGGGCGCCAACAAGAGCTTCATTGCGCAGCACCTGCCGCACATCGGCCAGATGCTCAAGGCCGAGCTGGCCGAGGTGGTTTCCGAATGCGAGGTGCTGGTGGTTGGCAGCGGGAGCCGCGCGGTGCTGGAGGCCCTGGGCAGCCTGGTAAGGCCGGGGCAGCGGCTTGTCGACGTGGTGGGGGCGCGCAATGCGATGCCGTCGGCGATGGAAGGGCTGTGCTGGTGAAGAACGGGTTGCGGCGGCGCTGGAGCGCCGTGCGTACCGCTGTCGCTGCGCTCGGCCTTGCCTTGTTGGCGACGGCGATCTGGCCGGTGTTGCCGCACCTGGACGGCGGCACGGAACTGGTGCGGCTGCGACACGCGCTGCTCCTGGGGCCAGATCTGCCGGCCACGACCGACTGGCAGCCCCCGGCGTGGCCCAATGACTTCCGGCGCGACCACCGCCCGACAACGGCCTACTTTGCCGAACAAGCGAAACTGCTCGGACTGGCGGCGATACCCGGCGACTGGGCCCGTTCGCAGGCCATCGGCCGGCAACTGCTCACGTCGGCGTCCGCCCTAACGGGCACGCCGATCCGGCGCGGGCTCGAAGACACGCACCGCACCATCGTGCGCGAGGGGCGGGGCTACTGCGGCGACTTCGTGCGGGCCTTCGAGGCGCTTGGCCAGGCCGGCGGCCTGGTGGTGCGGCCCTGGGCCTTTTCCTTCGACGGGTACGGCGGGCACGGGCACATCTGGCTCGAGGTATGGAACCGCGAAGTGGCGCGCTGGCAGCTCATCGACGTCTTCAACAACCAGTGGTTCAGTGCCGAGCCGGGAGGGCCGGCGCTTGGAGCTCTGGAACTGCTGCAACTCATGCGAGCCGGCGGCACCCCGTCGGTGAGGCGCTGGGTCGCAGGCGGGCGGCTGGGCTACGAGGACGAGACCAAGTATCTGCAGTACGTGCGGCGTGGGTTGTCTCAGTGGATGCTGGTGTCCGGAAACAACGTGACCAGCGTCGACCAGTCCGGCCTCGTGCGACTGTTGCGACCGCTGGGCCGTGTCGCCGAGGGTGTGGGGGTCGTGCTGGCCGGTGACAGCCCCAAGGTGCGAATGGTGGTGGTTCCCGAGAGTGCCAAGCAGCGTCAGGCGATGCATCGTTTGCACGCCGGCCTGGCGCGTTCTGCGATCCTCGGCCCGCTGGGCTTTCTGCTGCTGGCGACGGCCGCATGGTGGCGCCGGACTCCCGCGCCCATGCCTCGGCGAGCACATGGAGAGGACGAGGATGCCCTCGCAACGCTCTGGAGTGGCTGCATCGCGGTCTACTCGGCGTTGTTTCCGCACGCCGGGGAGCCACAGGCTGGTCTCTTCATTCGAGAGCGCATGTTCCGGGTGGCCGGCCCTGCGCAACTGGTCGTGGTGTCGCCAAGGCCATGGTTCCCCTTGCAGGGCCTCATTCGACTTGTCGTGCCCGGCTACCGGCCGCCCACGGCGACCTACGAGTGCCAGCAGGGCGTGGATGTGTGGTTTCCGCGCTACCTCGCAGTGCCGGGTGGGTTACGGCGGCTCGACGGGCTGTCGATGGCGCTGTGCACCTTGCCGCTGATGCGGCGGCTCAAGCGCGAGCGTGGCCTCACGTTGATCGACGCCCACTTCGCGTATCCGGCGGGTGCTGCAGCCGGCTGGCTGGGCCGCTGGCTCGGTTTGCCCGTCACCGTCACGCTGCGTGGCACCGAGGTCCGGCAGCTCGCTGACCGCGCTCTGCGGCCGTCGGTGCTGCGGGCACTGGAGCACGCGGTGCGGGTGTTCAGTGTCTCGGACTCGTTGCGCCGCGTGGCCGCCGGAGCCGGAGCCGATCAGGCCAAGCTGCATGTCGTCGGCAATGGCGTCGATCTCGGGAAGTTCCAGCGCCTGTCGCAGGCCGCCGCCCGGAGCCGGCTCGGCATCGATGCCGAGGCCCTTGTGCTGGTGTCGGTGGGCGGATTGGTCGAACGCAAGGGCTTCCACCGCGTTATCGAGCTGCTGCCGAACCTGCTGCGGCGCTTTCCGGGCCTGCTGTTTCTGGTCATCGGGGGGCCGTCGCCCGAAGGAGACATCAGCGAACGCTTACGCCGCCAGGTCGCCGAGCTCGGACTGCAGGCCTGCGTGCGTTTCCTCGGACCGATGGCGCCCGAGGCGCTGCACGTCCCGTTGAGCGCAGCCGACGTCTTCGTGCTCGCGACCAGCAACGAAGGCTGGGCCAACGTGTTGCTCGAAGCCATGGCATGCGGCCTGCCGGTGATCACCACCGACGTCGGCGGCAACCGCGAGGTCGTCTGCTCGCCACAGCTTGGCACGGTGGTGCCCTTTGGCGACCCGATCGCGTTGTCCGAAGCCTTGGCTGAAGCGCTCGTTCACCCCTGGGACCGCGATGCCATCGTGCGGTACGCGCAGGACAA
>JBILSW010000398.1:0-3588 GCA_044371895.1 Rubrivivax sp. | reverse complement strand
TCACAGGCCACCGCATCCCGTCGAGCGTCGACCGCTGTGCCTGTGGCGACCGAATGCTTCTCAGGCTCTGAGCCCCCTCGGGGGGTGGCGAGGACGCGCAGCGCCCGCAGCCTGGGGGGCCTCGTTCAATCCACGCTCTGCACCCTCACCAGTGCGGCACCGAAGGCATCGGAGCAGGCCGGCCGCCCCGGCTTGCCGCAGCCCGCGGACGGCGTGCCGTTGGACAGCACCGCCTGCAGCCGCGAGCGGCCCTCGGGGTCGAGCAGCGTCTTCATGAACGGGCCGGCCTTGGCCTTGGCGAGGATCGACAGGTCGCGCGGCGCGTCGGTCACCATCACCAGCAGCGTCTCGGTGCCGGCGGGGCCGGCGGACGCCACCTCCCAGCCCGGGCCCGGCAGCGTCAGCGTCTGGCCGGCCTTCACGGCCGAGTTCTCTGCCAGCGCGTTCGGGTAGAGCAGGTACAGGCTCTTGCCGTCTGAGCCCGCCAGCGCGATGTAGAGGTGGCCGTCGCGCGCGGGCGTGACGTCCAGCTGCAGCAGGTCGCGGCCGATCTTCAGGCGGGACTGCCGCGCCTGCGCCTTGACGGCGCGGCTGCCGTCACGCTGCGCGTGCAGCTCGGCCAGGATCTCGGCCGGCGTGGCCAGGCGCTGCGGCGCTGGTGCTGGTGCCGGAGCCGGAGCCGGAGCCGGAGCCGCGAGCGTGGCCGCCGGCGCCGGTGTGGGCACGGGCACGGGTGCCTGCACCGGTGCGGGCGCCGCCAGTGCGGTGGCGGGGGCGGCCGTCGCCGCGTCGGCGATGAACGCACCGCCCATCCAGGCTGGCACGAAGTGCTGGTTGCCGGCCAGCGTCATCCGTTGCCCGCTGATGCCGGGCTGGCCCTCGAGGCCCTTGTTCACGCGCGCCTGCGCGCAGGCGGTGATCTCGTCGACGGTGATGGCGCCGCTGCCGTCGGTGTCGGTCGCCTGCCCGAGCAGGCAGTCGCGCCAGGCCACGGTGGCGTAGCCGCCCTTGGCGCTGTTGTCGAAGCTCACCTCGTCGGGCCGGCTGGCCGCGATGTGCACGACGTTCTGCGTCAGCGCGCGGCTGGCGCCGAGCTGCGTGCCCAGCGAGCGCGAGATGAAGTTGCTGGGCCGAGAGCAGGCTTCGGGCGCCCCGGCACGCGTGAACTTGGGCGTCACCCGGGCCGCGTCCACCGCCAGCGAACGCGTGCGGAAAGGCTCGTTGGCCACCCCGCCGGAGAAGCAGGCGTCGTAGAACACCAGCACCTTGTCGGCGCGGCGCGTGATGGGCGCCAGACGCTGGCCGATCTCGACATTGGTGAGCACCTGCCCGTCGGTGGCCAGCAGGCCCTCGGTGCAGCCGTCTTGGCGCGTGGTCTCGTCGAACCAGCGCGTGCCGTGGCCCGAGAAGTACACGAACAGCCGGTCGCCGTCGGCCATGCGCTGCTGCAGCGCGGCGATCTCCTGGCGGATGCGCGCTGCCGTGGCCTCGCGGTCGCGCACGATGCGCATGTTGGCCTCGGGCACGGCCATGGCTCGCGCCATGCGGCGCGCGCTGTCGATGTCATGCACCACGCCCTCGAGCTTGGGCACCTGCGGGTCGGCGTACTCGCCGATGCCGATGATCAGCGCGTGGCGCGTGTTGCGCTCGGCCGGCAGCGTGGACGCTGGCGTCTGTGCGGTGGCGGCCAGTGCCAGTGTGCACAGCAAGGCGGCGAAGAAGAGGTTGCGGCGGCTGTTCATTCGAGCGTGACCACGCGAACGCGGCGGTTCTCGGCGGCCAGGGGGTCGCGCGGGTTGGCCGGCGCGCTGGAGCCCTTGCCCACGGCCTGCAGCCGCGAGGCGTGAACGCCCAGCAGGATGAGGTACTGGCGCACCTCCTCGGCGCGCTCCCGCGAGAGCTGTCGGTTGGCGGTGGGGTTGCCGCGCGCGTCGGTGTGACCCTCGATCAGGAAGCGGCTGTCCCGCAGCTCGGGCGAGATCATGGCGGCAACGAGGTCGCCCAGCAGGCCGCCGCTCTCGGGCCTGACGCGCGAGGAGTTCGCCTCGAACTGGATGGGCAGCGAGAGGTTGGGCGCTGCGTCCGGGGCCGGGGCCGGGGCCGGGGGGGGCGCGGCCGCAGGGGCTTGCGGCGGCGCCACGGCCACGGGTGCCGGAGCCGGTGCAGCGGACGGTGGCGGTGGCGCGAGTGCCGCCGGCGGCACGGGCGCCATGGCGGCCGGGGCGGCCGGGGCGGCCGGGGCGGCCGGGGCGGGCGTCGGCGGCGGCGCCGCCGGCCGCACCAGCAGGTTGCGGCCACGGCCGTCGGCAGGCTTGAGCGCGTCGATCATCTGCCGCGTGCCCGGCGAGGCCGCCTGGCCCTGGGCACCGGCCGCCGGCTGCGCGTGCGCGGTGGCGGACAGGCCGGCCGCGAGCACGGCCAGCAACAGCCGGGCGCACCAGCCGCGCGGCGTCACGATGCGCCCCCGACGCGGAAGCGCAGCTCCTGCTCGGCGGTGTTGCCCTTGTCGTCGGCCACCTGCAGGAACATGCGGTGCTGCCCCTCGGGCACCTTCGCGCCGTCGACGACGACACCGCTCTCGGTGACGATGGCGTGCGGGCGCAGCCGGTCGGTGAGGTCGATCTTCAGCAGCCCGTACAGCACGCGGAAGCTCGACGGCACGATGCGGGCCCCCGCCGAGGGCTGGAACGCCACCTCGATGCGCAGCGGCGCCGCCACGGGCCGCCCCGCCGGCGCCGGGCTCACCACCGTGATGGCGGGCGCATCGGGCTTGGGCAGGCTGCGTGTGCGCACCGGCGCGGGCAGGGTCCGCTCGGCCTGCGCGGCCTGCTGCGCCTCGACCGCGGTGACGAGGTCGAAGCCCGCGGCCATCGCCGGCCCTGCGCTGGCGCACAGCAGCGCCGCCGCGGCACCGCCGGCGGCCAGGCCCTGCAACACTCGCTTCATCATGATCGGCTCCTGGGTAGATGTGCCCGGCCACGGACCGGGGGCGACGGATTGGTCGGTGGATTCCGGCACGACCGCCTGGCGCCATTGAAGCGCCAGCGGCGAGTGTGCCCAATGATCCCGACGGATAGGCGCCGATGCTTCGCCCGCAAGGGTGCCTTTTCTCGCGTTACCGGCCGCCGATGTCCACCGGAATGTCCACCGTCCCTGCGCCGGTGCCGGCCGCGGCTGGCCGCAGCCGCTGCAACGTGGCCACCAGCATGGCCAGCGCCACCGGCTTGGCCAGCAGCACGCAGCGCCGTGGCAGCGCGATCGAACCCAGCGCCGCCACGCGGCCGGTGACCACCACCGCCGGCACCATCAGTTCCCACTCCGCGCGCAGCTCCAGCAGCGACGCCACGCCGTCGGGCTTGCCGGCGCCCAGGTCGTGGTCGATCACCAGGGCATCGGGGAAGCGCGGCTCCTCGTCGAGCTGCAGCTTGAGCTGGTCGAGCGCGCCAGCGTCGACGATGGTGGCACCGGCGCCCTCCAGCGCCGCGCGCAGGGCGGTGCGCGGCGCTGCTTCGTCGTCGAGCAGCGCGAGCAGCCAGCCGTCGAGCCGCGAGGTGTCGGCCGGTTCCGCGGCGGCCGGGCCGGGTGCCG
>JBILSW010000397.1:0-3591 GCA_044371895.1 Rubrivivax sp. | reverse complement strand
AGCCAGGTCCTGCGCGATGGCCAGGCCGATGCGTTGGGCACTGCCGGTGACGAGGACAACGGGGCGTTGGGGCATGGTTCCTACAATGCCGCGGATGGCTGCACACAGCGGGGTCGAGAGTGTATCGGTGCCCCCCTCTCCCGACGGGCCGGCGGCGCTGAAGGCCCGCATCGCCCAGGCCGTGCAGGCGGCCGGCGGCTGGCTGCCCTTCGACCGCTTCATGGCGATGGCGCTGTACGAGCCGGGCCTGGGCTACTACGCGCGCGGCGCACCGGTGTTCGGCACGATGCCGCAGTCGGGCAGCGACTTCGTCACCGCGCCCGAGCTTTCGCCCCTGTTCGCCGCCACGCTGGCGCGCGCCGTCGGCGAGGCGCTGGACGCCGCCGCCGCCGACACGGTGGTGGAGTTCGGCGCCGGCAGCGGCGCGCTGGCCGTGCAGTTGCTGGGCGCGCTGGGCGGCCGCGTGCGCCGCTACCGCATCGTCGAGCTCTCGGCCGCGCTGCGCCAGCGCCAGCAGCAGCGCCTGGCGGCCTTCGCTGGGCGCGTCGAGTGGCTCGACGCCTGGCCCGAGGCTCTGCACGCCGTGGTGGTGGGCAACGAGGTGCTCGACGCCATGCCCGTGACGCTGCTGCACTTCGACGGCTCTGGCTGGTTCGAGCGCGGCGTGGCGCTGCAGGGCGACGCCTTCGCCTGGACCGACCGCCCCAGCACGCTGCGGCCGCCGCACGCCGGGCCCTTCGTGCCCGGCACCACCACCGAGATCCACCCCCAGGCCGAGGCCTTCGTGCGCGGCCTGGCCGCGCGGCTGGCCCGCGGCGCGGTCTTCCTCGTCGACTACGGCTTCCCCGAGCACGAGTACTACCACCCCCAGCGCCTGGGCGGCACGCTGATGTGCCACCGCGCCCACCGCGCCGATGCCGACCCGCTGACCGACGTGGGCACGAAGGACATCACCGCGCACGTCAACTTCAGCGCCCTGGCGCTGGCCGCGCAGGACGCCGGCCTGGACGTGCTGGGCTACACCAGCCAGGCCCGCTTCCTTTACAACGCCGGCATCGCCGCGCTGCTGCGCGATGCCGACCTGCCCGCACGCAGCATGGCCGCGCGGCTCGTCAACGAGCACGAGATGGGCGAGCTGTTTAAGGTGCTGATGCTGGGCCGCGGCCTGGCCTTCGGCGGGGCCGGGCCACTGGGCTTCGTGGCGGGCGACCGCTCGCACACGCTGTAGCCATGCGCTGGGTGCTCGTCTTCCTGCTGGCCACGCTGGTGTTCAACGTGCTGCACGGCTGGATGACGAAGATCGGTCTGGGCCGCCTGCCCGGCGACTTCAGCTTCAAGCTGCGCGGCCGTACCTGGCACGTGCCGCTGGCGAGCTCGATCGTGCTGTCTGTGCTGATGGCGCTGATCGCGCTGCTGATTTGAGAGCCTGCAGAGGCGGCCGGGCGCGCTTCAGGGTTCGATGCGCCAGCCGTGGCCGCACTTTCTGCAGTGCACCTCGACCTCGTCGCCCTCGGCGTCGGCCTTCTGCAGCTGGAGCCGGCCGTAGACGCGGCAGCGCGGGCATTCGGCCTGGTTGGCGGCCGACTCGGCGCGCGCCATCAGCCGCAGGTAGCGCCGCAGCGCCCAGGCGCCCGTGACGGTGCAGATGAGGATGGTGGCGACGTCGGCGAGGCGGTCGTCCAGGCCCGTGAAGCGACCCGTGGCCTCGAAGGCGGCGAACACGCCGATGAAGCACAGGAAGCACAGCACCAGGTGGGCGTGGCTGGCCAGCAGCGTGCGCTCGTACCACTTGCGAAAACCGATGCGGCGGATGCCGTCGGACAACAGCATGGCGGAACCTCCCCGGGTGCAGGCCCTTGCATGGTGTCACGGATCGGCCGCGCGCGTGCGGCGCGGCGCCGCGCCGGGCCGGCGTCAGCCGCCTGCCAGCCGATGCCGCAGGTGCGCCAGCCGTGCCGCGCGCACCGCCGAGCCGACGGCGGGGCCGCGCGCGCCCAGGGCCTGTGCGGTGGCCGCGGCCGCCGTGGTGGGCCAGGCCGCCAGCTCGTCGACGTGCGGCTGCAGGGCCCGGGCGTGGCCGCCGTGGCCGGCCAGCAGGTCGCTGGCGGCCAGCAGCAGCGCAAAGCGCGCCGGGCGGCGCAGGGCGTCGTGCCGCTCCAGGGCCTGCAGCAGGGTCTCGGCCTCGGGTGCGGTGGCCAGCGCCTGCAGCGGGGCGTGGGCGGCGGGCAGGCGCGCCGCAAGCCAGAGGCTGTCGGCATCGGCGCGCAGACCCTCGGCGTGCCGCGCGGCCGCCTCGCCACCCAGCGGCTGCAGCAGCAGCGCGGCGCGCACCGGCAGCGGCGCGGCGGCGGGGCCGGCCTCCGCGGCGCGGTCCAGCGTGGCCTCGTGGGCCCGGACCGCCCCCGGCGGCAGCGCCGCCAGCCCCGGCAGCAGCCGCGCCAGCGCGCCGCAGCCGCGCAGCACCTGCAGCAGGCGGCTGGGCCGGGTCGCCATCAGGCCGCGCGAGAGCTCCTGCCACACGCGCTCGGGCACCAGCGCGTCCACCTCGCCGGCCTGCACCAGGTGCTCCAGCAGCGCCTCGGTCTCGGGCGCCACCGTGAAGTGCGGGAAGCGCGCCGCGAAGCGCGCCAGGCGCAGCAGGCGCACCGGGTCTTCGGCGAAGGCCGGCGACACGTGGCGCAGCACGCCCGCGGCCAGGTCGGCGCGTCCGCCGAAGGGGTCGACCAGCATGCCGTCCTCGGCCTCGGCCATCGCGTTGATGGTGAGGTCGCGGCGGGCCAGGTCCTGCTCCAGCGTGACGCCGGGCGCGGCGTGGAAGCTGAAGCCGCGGTAGCCGGGGCCCACCTTGCGCTCGGTGCGCGCCAGCGCCACCTCCTCGTGCGTGACGGGGTGCAGGAACACCGGGAAGTCCTTGCCCACCGGCTGGTAGCCCAGGGCCAGCAGCTGCCCGGGTGTGGCGCCCACGGCCACCCAGTCGCGGTCGGTGGCCGGCAGGCCCAGAAGGCGGTCGCGCACGGCGCCGCCGACGACGTAGAGCTTCACGCCGCGGGCGCGCTCAACGGTGCGTGCGGTAGGGCTCCTCGAAGTCGAGGAAGTCCTGCTCGGCCAGCGCGTCGGCGATCCAGGCCTTGACGCCCGGTGCCAGTGCCACGCGGCCGACGTAGTCCCAGGCGTGCGGCGTCATCGGCAGGCGGTAGGTGCGCAGCCGCATGCACACCGGCGCGTACATCGCGTCGGCGGCACTGAAGGCGCCGAAGAGGAAGGGCCCGCCGCTGGCGGCGAGCGCGTCCAGCCAGGCCGTCTCGATGCGCATGACGTCGTCGCGCACGTCGGCCTGCGCGGCCCACACGCGTTCGCCCACGTCGGGCAGCGCGGCCTCGATGTTCATGGGGCAGTGCTGGCGCAGTGCGGAAAAGCCCGAGTGCATCTCGGCGCACAGGCTGCGGGCGCGGGCGCGGTCGCGCATGTCCGCCGGCCAGACGCCGCGGCCGGGGAACTTGTCGTGCAGGTACTCGACGATGGCCATCGAGTCCCAGACCGAGAAGTCGTCGTCCAGCAGCACCGGCACCTTGCCCGCCGGCGAGAAGCGTG
>JBILSW010000035.1:0-12199 GCA_044371895.1 Rubrivivax sp. | reverse complement strand
TCGAAGTAGCGGTTTGTGGTGTCCTCGTTGCAGCCGGGCGCGCCGACGTAGGTGCGGTTGTCCTGGAAGAACTGCTCAAGCTGCACCTGCAGCGTGCCCAGCCGCGACGTGGCTTGCGGCACGTTGCCGCGGACGATGTAGTCGTTGTAGGCCGGCAGGGCCACCGACGCGAGGATGCTGACGATGGCCACGACAATCATCAGCTCGACGAGCGTGAAGCCGCCGGCCCGGGTGGCAGCACCGAGCCGGTTCAGGGGGCAGGAGGGCTTGGTCATGGCGGATCCGGTCGCAGCGTTGCGTCGGATATCGGCCGCGCCGGGCCGGCTCTTGAGCCAGGGCCCTACCCCCTAACTTGTAACAAGTGTGTCACTTCGGGCGCCCGGCCGGCCGAGCCTCCCACCGGACACGAGGGCTCAGAGGCCCTGGGCGGCCATCCGGTCGAGCTGCTCCAGCCAGCCCGTCCGCTGCGCGGCGGGGGCGAAGCTGGCCTCCAGGCTGTGGCGCGCCACGCGCACGGCGTCGGCCGGCGTCAGCGGCAGCGCCTCGAAGCAGGCCAGCCAGTTGTCCAGCAGATAGCCACCGAAGTAGGCAGGATCGTCGCTGTTGATGGTGACCTTGAGGCCAGATGCCAGCAGTTCCGGCAGGTTGTGCGAGGCCAGGTCGGGAAACACGCACAGCTTCACGTTCGACAGCGGGCACACGGTCAGCGGCGTGCCCTGCGCCGCCAGGCGCTGCACCAGCGCCCGGCTGTCGGTGCAGCGAACGCCGTGGTCGATGCGCTCGGCGCCCAGCACGTCGAGCGCGCTCTCGATGTAGGCCGGCGGCCCCTCCTCGCCGGCGTGGGCCACGCGGTGCAGGCCCAGCTCGGCGGCGCGGGCGAAGACGCGGGCGAACTTCTCCGGCGGGTGACCGCGCTCGCTGCTGTCCAGGCCCACGCCGATGAAGTGCTGCCGCCAGGGCAGCGCCTCGTTCAGCGTCTGTAGCGCCTCGGTCTCGCTCAGGTGGCGCAGGAAGCAAAGGATCAGGTCGGCGCTGATGCCGTGCTCGGCGGCGGCGCGGCGGCAGGCCCGCGCCAGGCCCCCGATCACCGCGCCCATGGGCACGCCGCGCGCGGTGTGCGTCTGCGGGTCGAAGAACAGCTCGGCGCGCACGATGCCGTCGGCCGCGGCGCGCGCGAAGTAGGCCATCGCGAGCTCTTCGAAGTCGAGCTCGGTGCGCAGCACGCTGGCCCCGGCGTAGTAGATGTCGAGGAAGCTCTGCAGGTCGGTGAAGGCGTAGGCGGCCCGCAGCGATTCCACGCTGGCGTGGGACAGCGGCACCCCGTTGCGGTGCGCCAGCGCGAACAGCTGCTCGGGCTCGAGGCTGCCCTCGATGTGCAGGTGCAGCTCGGCCTTGGGCAGGCGGCGCAGGAAGTCCTTCAGCGCCGGGGAGACGGGGTTCGGCATGGCGCGGAGCACCTCCCGGCTCAGGCCACGCCCGCGGCGTGCGCCTGCTGGTCGGCGTGGTAGCTGCTGCGCACCATCGCGCCCACCGCAGCGTGGCTGAAGCCCATGGCGCGGGCCTCGCGCCCGAACATCGCGAAGGTGTCGGGGTGCACGTAGCGCCGCACCGGCAGGTGGTGGCCGCTGGGCGCCAGGTACTGGCCTATGGTGAGCATGTCGATGCCATGCGCGCGCATGTCGCGCATCACGGCCAGGATCTCCTCGTCGGTCTCGCCCAGGCCCACCATGAGGCCGCTCTTGGTGGGCACGCCGGGCACCTGCTCCTTGAACTTCTTCAGCAGGTTCAGGCTGAAGGCGTAGTCGGAGCCCGGGCGCGCCTCCTTGTACAGGCGCGGCACGGTCTCGAGGTTGTGGTTCATCACGTCGGGCGGCGCGGCGCGCAGGATGCCCAGGGCACGGTCGTCGCGGCCGCGGAAGTCGGGCACCAGGATCTCGATGCGCGTGGAAGGCGACAGCTCGCGCGTCTTCTCGATGCAGGCCACGAAGTGGGCGGCACCGCCGTCGCGCAGGTCGTCGCGGTCGACGCTGGTGATGACCACGTAGTTCAGCTTCAGCGCCGCGATCGTGCGCGCCAGGTTCAGCGGCTCATCGGCATCCAGCGGGTCGGGCCGGCCGTGGCCGACGTCGCAGAACGGGCAGCGCCGCGTGCACTTGTCGCCCATGATCATGAAGGTGGCGGTGCCCTTGCCGAAGCACTCGCCGATGTTCGGGCACGAGGCTTCCTCGCACACCGTGTGCAGCTTGTGCTCGCGCAGGATCTTCTTGATGTCGTAGAAGCGCGTGGTGGGGCTGCCGGCCTTGACGCGGATCCACTCGGGCTTCTTCAGCACCTCGCCGGCGGGCACTACCTTGATCGGGATGCGCGCCGTCTTGGCCTGCGACTTCTGCTTGGCGCTGGGGTCGTAGGCGGGCGGGGCGGCGGTGTCGGCGGAGGGCGTGGTCGGGCGCATGGCTTCGGGTTTCCACGGGCTTGCGTGGGGGCCACCAGTGTAGCCGGCGGCTACTCAGTAGGTGGCCCGCCCGCCGGTGATGTCGAACACCGCGCCGGTGGAGAACGAGCAGTCCTCGCTGGACAGCCACGCCACCATCGCCGCGATCTCCTGCACCTCCAGGAAGCGGCCCATCGGGATCTTGCCGAGCATGTAGTCGATGTGCTGCTGCGTCATCTGGGCGAACATGTCGGTGCGGGCCACGGCCGGCGTCACGGCGTTGACCAGCACGCCCCGCGTGGCCAGTTCCTTGCCAAGCGACTTGGTCAGCGCGATCAGGCCCGCCTTGCTCGCGCTGTAGTGCGAGGCGTTGGGGTTGCCCTCCTTGCCCGCCACCGACGCGATGTTGACGATGCGCCCGTAGCCGGCGGCCATCATCGCCGGCACCACGTGCCGGCAGGTCAGGTACGGGGCGATCAGGTTGACCTCGACGACGCGGCGCCACACGCCGGGGTCGAGCTCCCAGGTCGGCGCGTTGCCGCCGGTGATGCCGGCGTTGTTGACGAGGATGTCGATGCGCCCGTCGGCGGCCTGCGCGCGCGCCGTGGCCGCGGCCACGGCGGCGTCGTCGGTGAGCTCCACGACGTCGGTGCGCACCTCGCCCAGGGGCGCCAGCGTGCGCGCGGCCTCGGCCAGCTGCCCGGCGTCGATGTCCCACAGGCGCACGGCGGCGCCCGAGCCCAGCAGCCGCCCGGCGATGGCCAGGCCGATGCCGCGGGCACCGCCGGTGACGATGGCCTGACGGCCCTTCAGGTCGATCTGGTTCATGTGTGCTGCTCCAGGCCGCGCAGCGCTTCAGGGGCGCTGCGGCGGCAGTCGTCGATGTACTGGCGGATGATGTCCTCGAACGAGGCCTCGGGCCGCAGGCCCAGCCGCGCGGCCCGCGCCCCCACGACGGCGCGCGGCCAGTTGGCCACGATGCCGGCGATGCGCTCGTCGCGCCGCGGCACCACGCGGGCGCGCACGCGCGCGCCGGCCACCGCCTCGAGCGCGTCGAGCATCTGCTGCACCGTCACGTTCAGCGCCGGCAGGTTCAGCGCCGTGCGGCCGCCAAAGGCCTCGCGGCTGGCCTCGAACACGGCGATCAGCCCCTCGACCGTTCGCTGCGGCGACGACACCGGGTGCGAGACGCCGGGGTCGACCGGCAGCACCGCCTCCTCGCCGGCCAACGGCTCGCGGACGATGCCGCTGAAGAAGGAACTGGCCGCGCCGTTGGGCCGGCCCGGTCGCACGGTGACGGTGACCAGCCGCGCCGCGCGGCCGTCGATGAAGCCCTTGCGCGTGTAGTCGGCGATCAGGTGCTCGCAGAGCAGCTTCTGCGTGCCGTAGCTGGTCTGCGGCGCGGGCAGCGTGTCGTCGGCGCAGACCGCGGGCAGCAGCACCGCGGGGTCGGGGCCGAAGACGGCGATCGAACTCGAGAACACCATCCGCGGCGGGGCGGCACCCGCAGCCGTGCGCGAACGCAGCGCCTCGAGCAGCGCGCGCGTGCTGTCGAGGTTGGAACGCATGCCGAGGTCGAAGTCCAGCTCGCACTCGCCCGACACCGCCGAGGCCAGGTGGAAGACGCCGTCGAAGGCGCGCTCGCGCAGCGCCTCGCACTGCCCGAGCAGCGGCCCCGCCAGCGCCTCGATGCGGCCGTCGGCCGCGAGGTCGTCGGGCGGCGGGGCCTGGTCGGCGAGCACGACGCGCCCGAGCCGGTGCCCCGCGAGCGTGCCGCGGGCCAGCAGCGAGCGGGCCAGCCGGGCGCCGACGAAGCCGGCGCCGCCGGTGATGAGGATGTGCATCGGTGGGTCCTGGTGCGCCTGGGGTCGGGAAGGTATTGGCCGGGCCTCAGCGCCGCGGCCCGCGGGGCTTGAGCCGGGTCGGCGGGGCCGCGACCGACGGCAGCTGCCGCCGCGAGGCCAGCACCTGCTCGATGTCCTGCTGCGCGCTGTCGATCAGCGTCAGCGCGGCGCGCTCGGCGCGTGGCGGGTTGCGCGCGACCACGGCGTCGAGCACGGCGCGGTGCAGCGGCAGCGACTGCGCCGGACCGTCGGGCTTGGTCGTCGAGATCTCGAAGCTGGTGCGCAGCAGCGCGACCAGCGCCTTGCTCATCTGCACCACCATGCGGTTGTGGCAGGCCCGCAGCAGGCCCTGGTGGAACGCGAGGTCGCTCGCGACATAGTCGCCGCCCTGCTCGATGGCGTCGCGCATGCCGGCGTAGGCCTGCTCCAGCCCGGCCAGGTCCTCCGAGGTGGCGCGCTCGGCGGCCAGCCGCACCGCGGCGGGCTCGACCACGCGCCGCAGCTCCTGCAGGTCGCGCAGGAACTCGCGCGTCAGGCCGGCCTTGGACTGCCAGGCGATCACGTCGGGGTCGAACCAGTTCCAGCGCTCCGAGGGCAGCACCCGCGTGCCCACCTTGGGGCCCGTGCTGAGCATGCCCTTGGCCACCAGCGACTTGATCGCCTCGCGCACGACCGTGCGGCTGACGCAGAGTTCTTCGCCCAGCAACGGCTCCGGCGGCAGGCTGGCCCCCGGCGGATGGCGGCCGGCGACGATGGCCTCGCCCAGGCGGTCGAGGCTGTGGCCGAGCATGTTCTTCGTCGGCTTCATCGCGGCTTGCCGGTGCACCGGGGCGGCATGGCGCGGCCCTACAGCGCGGCGGTCATGCCGCCGTCAACGTAGAGCACGTGGCCGTTGACGAAGGCCGCGGCGTCGCTGGCGAGGAAGACCGCCACCGGGGCCAGCTCCTCGACGCGGCCCCAGCGCCCGATCGGCGCGCGCTTGGCCACCCAGGCGCTGAACTGCTCGTCGGCCACCAGCGGCGCGGTGAGCTCGGTCGCGAAGTAGCCCGGCCCGATGCCGTTGACCGTGATGCCGTGCGCCGCCAGCTCGATGGCCATGGCCTTGGTCAGCATCTTCAGCGCTCCCTTGCTCGCGGTGTAGGCCGCGGTGCCGGGGCGGCCCAGCTCGCTCATCACCGAGCAGATGTTGATGATGCGGCCGCGCCGCCGCGCCACCATGCGCCGCGCCACCGCCTGCCCGACAAGGAAGGGGCCGGAGACGTTGGTGCTCATCACCGCGTTCCAGTCCTCGACCCGCAGCTCGGTGAACGGGGCGCGGCGGGTGATACCGGCGTTGTTGACGAGAATCTCCATCGGGCCCTGCTGCGCCTCGATGGACGCGACGGCGGCCTCGACGGCCGCGGCGTCGGTAGCGTCGAAGGCGCTCGCGTGGACCGTGTGGCCCTCGGCGCGCAGCGCGGCTGCGGCGGCGGCCAGGCGGGCACGGTCGCGCCCGTTGAGCACCACCGGAGCGCCGGCCTGCGCCAGCCCGCGCGCCAGCGCCAGGCCGATGCCGGTGGACGAGCCGGTGACCAGCGCGAGGCGGCCGTCGAGGCGGAAGGTGCGGCTGTCGATCACGCGGCGGACTCCTGGAGCTGTTCGACGAGGCCCTGCACCAGCGCGTCGGGCGGCTGCCCGATGTCGGCGGCGAGCGCGTTCTCGTCGGGGTGGGGCGGTTCCAGCGTCGCGAGCTGGCTGGGCAGCAGCGAGGGCGGCATGTAGTGGCCGGCGCGGCCGGCCAGGCGGTGCGCGAGCAGGGCTTGGTCGCCCTGCAGCCAGACCACGCGCAGGCCAGGCGCCGCGCGCCGCAGCCGGTCGCGGTAGGCGCGCTTGAGCGCCGAGCAGGCCACCACGGCCCCCTGCGCGCGGGCCGCGGCGTCGTCCAGCCGGGCGGCCACGGCATCGAGCCAGCCGCGGCGGTCGTCGTCGGTCAGCGGGATGCCCGCCGCCATGCGCGCGACGTTGTCGCTCGGGTGAAGCTCGTCGCCCTCGACGAACGGCAGGCCCAGCGCCCGGGCCAACGCCTGGCCGACGGTGGTCTTGCCACTGCCACACACCCCCATGACGAGGATGCGCGGGGGCGCCACGAGTCGGCATGCCGGGGTCGAACCCATGTCGGCGGTGGCGCCGTCAGCCCAGACGCTGGGCACTGCGCGCGTCGAAGACATGGGCCTTCTCGGCGTCCAGGCGCAGGTGCACGGTGTCGTCGGGCCGGGCGTCGGTGCGGCCGTGCAGCACCAGCGTCAGGGTCTGGCCGCCGAGTTCGAGCAGCAGTTCGGTCTCGGCGCCCGTGGGCTCGACCAAGACCACCCGAGCCGGCGTGCCTTCGGCGGCGAGCTCGAGGTCGCCCGGCCGCACGCCGTACTGCACGTCCTGCCAGTCGGTCGCCTGCAGGCCGGGCGGCAGCGGCCAGCGCGCGCCCAGCGCCTCGACGGCGGCGCCCTGCACGCGCCCCGCGAAGACGTTCATCGCCGGCGAGCCGATGAACTGCGCGACGAACAGGTTCTGCGGGCGGTCGAACAATTCGAGCGGCGTGCCGATCTGCTCGATGACGCCGTCGTGCATGACCACGATGCGGTCGGCCATGGTCATGGCCTCGATCTGGTCGTGCGTGACGTAGACGGTGGTCGTCTTCAGCCGCTGGTGCAGCGCCTTGATCTCGGAGCGCATCGCCACGCGCAGCTTGGCGTCGAGGTTGGACAGCGGCTCGTCGAACAGGAACACCTTGGGGTCGCGCACGATCGCGCGGCCCATGGCCACGCGCTGGCGCTGGCCGCCCGAGAGCTCGCGCGGGTAGCGCTCGAGCAGCGCGTCGAGGTTCAGGATGCGCGCCGCCTCGGCCACGCGCTGCCCGATCTGCGCCACCGGCGCCTTGCGCAGCTTCAGGCTGAAGCCCATGTTCTCGCGCACCGTCATGTGCGGGTACAGCGCGTAGCTCTGGAACACCATCGCGATGTCGCGGTCCTTGCTCTCGAGGTCATTGACGACCTTGCCGTCGATCAGGATCTCGCCGCCGGTGATCTCCTCCAGCCCAGCCAGCATGCGCAGCAGCGTGCTCTTGCCGCAGCCGCTGGGGCCCACCAGCACGACGAACTCGCCGTCGCGGATGGTGAACTCGATGCCGTGGATGACCTTGACCTTGCCGCCGTAGGTCTTGAACACCTTCCTGAACTCGACCGCTGCCATGGGGGCCCCTCAGCTCTTCACGGCGCCGGCCGTCAGGCCGCTGACCATGTAGCGCTTGAACGCGTAGTAGATGGCCGCCGGCGGCAGCGCGTAGATGAAGCCGGTCGCCATGAGGATCTCCCAGGGCGAGTCGTCGGCGTTGAGGAAGTTGCCCAGCGCCACCGCGAGCGGGATCTCGACCTCCTTGGACAGCAGCAGGAAGCCGTAGAGGTACTCGTTCCACGCCAGCAGCAGCGAATAGGTGCCCACCGCCACGAGGGACGGCACCATCAGCGGCAGGTAGACCAGGCGGAACAGCTGCAGCGGCGTCGCGCCGTCGATGCGCGCGGCCTCGTCGAGCTCCCAGGGCAGCTTGTCGCTGGCCTGCTTGAGCACCCAGATGCAGTAGGGCGACGCGATCGTCACCATCGCGAGGATCATCGACCAGCGGTTGTTCAGCAGGCCGTAGACCGCCATGGTCTTGTACATCGGCACCGCCAGGAAGGCCGCCGGGATGAAGTAGGTGAACAGTGCGAGGTTGAGCACCGTGCGCCCGCCGCGCACCTTCAGGCGGCTGATCGCGAACGCGGCGCAGGTGGCCACGAACAGCGTGATCAGGCCGGTGGCCACCGCGATGAGCAGCGAGTTGCCGATCTGCACCCAGAAGTGATTCAGGTAGAAGTGCTTCTGGTTGAGCACGATGTCGAAGTTCTGGAAGGTGGGGTCCTGCGGCCACAGGCGGCCCGAGGTCGCCTTGCCCGGCGGGCTGATCGCGAACAGCAGCAGGTGGTAGACGGGGATCAGCGTCCACAGCAGCACCGGGATGCCCACCAGCAGCAGCTGCGCCTCGCGGCTTGCCTTGCGCCACGACAGCTTCACTTGGACAGCCTCTTCATCATCACGTAGACCAGCGGCAGCACCAGCGGCATGGCCACCACGATGCTGGCCATGGCCAGCTCGAGCTGGTCGAGCCGCAGGTAGCGGATGCCGAGCGTGGCCAGCACGTGTGTCAGGTCGGCCGGTCCGCCGCCGGTGAGCAGGTAGACGCTGTTGAAATCGCCGAGCGTCCAGATCATCGACAGGATGGTCGAGGTGAAGTACAGCGCCGCCATCGACGGCCAGGTGATGTGGCGGAACTTCTGCCAGCGGCTGGCCCCGTCGACGCTGGCCGCCTCGTACTGCTCCGACGGGATGGCCAGGCGCCCGGCGACGAAGATCAGCGTCCAGAACGGCAGGCTCTTCCAGATGTGCATCAGCATCGAGAAGCCGAGCGCCATCGTCGGGTCGTTCAGCCAGTTCGGGCCGTCCAGTCCCGTCAGCTTGAAGATGGTGGTGTTGATGACCCCCCACTCGGGGTTGAGCATGAAGCGCACCGACAGGATGGTCGGGATCGACGGCACCGCCCACGGCAGGATGAACACCAGCGCGATGATCTTGATCCACCACCGGCTCTGCACGAAGAAGCCCGACAGGCCGAGCGCGATGACCATCTTCAGGTTCACCGCCACCAGCAGGAACACCACCGTGTTAACCGCCGTGCGGAAGAAGATCGGGTCTTCGAAGAGCTTGACATAGCTCTGCGGGTTGCGGGCCAGCCACAGGCCGTAACCCACCGGGTACACCACGAACACCACGAAGACCAGCAGGTACGGGATCACGAGGACCCGACCCCAGAACTCCCAGGACGTGGTGGCCCGGCGCGCCGGCCCGGGCGGGCGGGCGGCGGTGGTGGTGGCGGTGCTCATGCGCGCGGCGGCGGGGCCGCCGCCGATCGCGGGCGCGGATCGGCGGGCGGCGACCGGTCAGCGTCGGCTCAGTTCGACGCCACCGTCTTGATGCGCGCGATCATCTCGTCGACCGCGCGCTCGGTCGTCCACTTCTCGGACAGGACGCGGTTCATCGCTTTGGCCCACACGTTCTCCATGTTGAGCTGCGTGAAGCGGAAGTTCTTCGTGAACTCGAAGGGCGTCGTGCCGGCCTGGAACTGGTTGTGGACGATGAGGCGGTGCGGGTCGCTGGTCCAGAACTTCGAGGCCTGGCCAGCCTTCGTGACCGGGTACCAGCGGCCGAGCGAGCCCTCGACGTAGGGCGTCAGGTTCGCGTCCTCGAGCAGGAACGAGACGAACTTCTTCGCCGCGTCCTTGTTCTTCGCGTCCTTGAACACGACGCCGGTCTTGACCGCGGCGCGGTAGGTGAACTTCGTGCCGTCGGGCTTGGTCGGGAAGCCGGCGGTGGCGATCAGTTCGGTGTAGTTCTTGCGGGCCTGCGCGCGCTGCGCCTCGGTCAGCGCCGGGTTGTTCGAGTCGTCCAGGTGCTTGGCCACGATCGAGATCGTCGCGTTGTGCGTCAGGATGATGGTCTTGTTGTGGAAGGCGTTGTTGTTGTCCGGGTCCTTCCAGGCGGTGGACGACGGCGGCGTGCAGCCCTTGGCGTACACGGCGGTGTAGTCGTTCATCGCGGCGATGAGGCCGGCGC
Source organism: Rubrivivax sp. (assembly GCA_044371895.1). Taxonomy (GTDB): domain Bacteria; phylum Pseudomonadota; class Gammaproteobacteria; order Burkholderiales; family Burkholderiaceae_C; genus Rubrivivax. Next base: position 2,245 of record JBILSW010000035.1, on the reverse strand, counting down.
GCGTCTTGGGGTCGTCGACGAGCAGCTTGCCGCTGTCGTTGACGAGGGTGACGTTGTAGCCGTCCATGAAGGTCAGGAACGAGTAGAAGGCGTCGCTCGAGTCCACGCCCATCGGGAAGCCGGTGCCGAAGGCCCGGTTGCCCGACTTCTGGCGGTAGGCGGGCTGCACCTTGTCGCACCAGAACTCCCAGTAGGCCTTCCAGGTCTTCGGGATGTCGCTTTCCTTGAAGCCCGCCTCGGCCAGCATGTCCTTCCAGTACTGGATGTGCATGGTCTGCTGGCGCACCGGGAACGCGTAGTACGCGCGCTTCTGCTCGGCGCCGTTCAGCAGGAAGGTGGTGGCCAGGGCGCGCGGCTCGAAGCGGTTGCGGATCGGGTCGATGACGCTGGTGATGTCCTCGAGCTTGCCCTCGAAGGCCCACTTGCCAGTGGCCTGGAAGTCGAACACGTTGCCGAAGGCGACGTCGGGCGGGTTGTTGGCCTCCAGCGCGGCCACGCTCTTGGGGATGATCTCCTGCGTGGCGTAGAAGCTGAGGTCGACCTTGATCTTGGTCTTCTCCTCGAACTTCTTGATCATCGCGAACAGCGCGTCGTCCTCGGCCTTGTAGAAGCCCTTCTCCCACCAGACCGTGACCTTCTGCTGCGCGAGGGCCGGACCGGCGGCGAAGGCCGCCGCACTCATCACCGCCGCGACCGCGGCGCCCAAACACCAATTCCTGCGTTGCATGCGCGTGTCTCCTGTGCTCGTTGGTCAAGCGCCCGGCAGATGCGGGTCTGTTTTTATGGTATGACGATTGAACTGCACCCCTGTGCGGACTTACCCTTTTCGGGTTGGCCCGGTCAGGCGACGGCGGGCCGGCCGAGTCGGCTCACGGCCTCGGCCGGCACGCCCAGGCGCTCGCCGCCCTCCAGGATCTGCCGCCAGGTCTCGGTGTCCACCGGGATGCCTTCGCGCTGGCGGCGCTCGCGCAGCGCCCGCTCGGGGTCGCCGGCGATCTGCACCTGGCCGAAGCCCTCGCGCGGGGGCGAGGCCGTCACCCAGGCGGCGAAGTCCAGCGCCTCGGACTCGAAGCGGTCGAGGTCGCCGAGCGCGCACGGGTCGATCAGCACGCTGAGCATGCCGTTGAGCACCCGCCGCCGCGAACCCTGCTCGCGGTGCCCGGCCTGCCCGCCCGCCAGCGCGCCGCCCAGCAGCTCGCACAGCACGGCCATCCCGTAGCCCTTGTGCAGGCCGAAGGGCAGGATCGCGCCCGGCGGCTCGATCACCGACCAGCGCGGGTCGGTCGTCGGCCGCCCCTGGTCGTCGATCAGGCAGCCCTCCGGCACCGGCTCGCCCTTGTTGTGCGCGACCCGCGTCTTGCCCTGCGCGATCATGCTGGTGGCGAAGTCCAGGATCATCGGCGGGCGGCCGCGCAGCGGCACGCCGGCGGTGAAGGGGTTGGTGCCGAAGCGCGCGTCTGCGCCGCCATGCGGCGCGACGATGGGCCGGGCGACGACGTTGACGAAGTGCATCGACACCAGCCCGGCCGCCACGGCCTGCTCGGCCCAGGCGCCGATGCGCCCTAGGTGGTGCGCGTTGCCCAGTGCCACGGCGCACAGGCCGTGCGCGCAGGCACGCTCGATGCCCATCGCCATGGCCTCGCGGCCGATCACCTGCCCGAAGCCCGCCTGCCCGTCCAGGCGCAGCAGGGGCCCGGTGTCGACCTCGACGCGCACCCGCGCGTTGGGCGTGAGTCCGCCCTCGAGGAAGCCCTCGACGTAGCGCGGCACCATGCCCACGCCGTGCGAGTCGTGCCCGGTGAGGTTGGCCTCGACGAGGTTGCGCGCCACCTCGTCGCACTCGGCGGGCCCGCTGCCGAAGCCGGCGATCACCGCCGCCACGGCGGCCTGCAGCGCCGCCGGCTCGAAGACCAGCGTCCCGGCCATCAGCGGCCCGCCGCCCGGCACTCGGGCACCGGCGTGCGCACCGGCCGGCCGCCGAAGTGGCAGGCCAGGTTGTCGAAGGCCAGGTCGGCCATGGCCCGCCGCGTCTGCGTGGTGGCGCTGCCCACGTGCGGCGCCAGCACCACGTGCGGCAGGGCCCGCAGCCGCTCGGGCACCCGCGGCTCGTCCTCGAACACATCGAGCGCCGCACCGCCGATCACGCCGCGCTCCAGCGCGTCGACCAGCGCCACCTCGTCGACGACCGAGCCGCGCGCCACGTTGACCAGGATGCCCTTCGGGCCCAGCGCCTGCAGCACCGCGG
>JBILSW010000034.1:0-12204 GCA_044371895.1 Rubrivivax sp. | reverse complement strand
TGCTGTCCCACCGCAACATGGTGGCCGGCGCCAAGAGCGTGGCCAGCTACCTCGAGAACGGCCCTTCCGACGTGCTGCTGGCCGCGCTGCCGCTGAGCTTCGACGCCGGCTTCAGCCAGCTCACCACCGCGTTCCACAGCGGCGCGCGCGTGGTGCTGCTGAACTACCTGCTGCCGAATGACGTGCTCAAGGCGATGGAGCGCGAGAAGGTCACCGGCCTCACGGCCGTGCCGCCGCTGTACATCCAGCTGTCGGCGCTCGACTGGCCCGGGGCCATCGGCGAGCACCTGCGCTACTTCGCCAACACCGGCGGCCGCATGCCGCGCGAGACGCTGCAGCTGCTGCGCCAGCGCGTGCCGAAGGCCAAGCCCTTTCTGATGTACGGCCTGACGGAGGCCTTCCGCAGCACCTACCTGCCGCCCGAGGAGGTGGACCGCCGCCCCGACAGCATCGGCCGTGCCATCCCCAACGCCGAGATCCTGGTGCTGCGCGAGGACGGCACCGAGTGCGGCCCTGACGAGCCCGGCGAGCTGGTGCATCGCGGCGCGCTGGTGGGCCAGGGCTACTGGAACGACGCCGAGAAGACCGCCGAGCGCTACAAGCTGCTGCCCGCGGGCATTGGCGGCCGCCAGGCGGGGCAGATGCTGCCGGAGGTCGCCGTGTTCTCGGGTGACACGGTGCGGCGCGATGCCGAGGGCTTCTTGTACTTCGTGGGCCGCCGCGACGAGATGATGAAGACCAGCGGCTACCGAGTCAGCCCCACCGAGGTGGAAGAGGTGCTGTACGCCACCCGGCTGGTGGGCGAGTGCGTGGCCTTCGGCGTGGACCACCCGGTGCTGGGCCAGGCCATCCAGGTGATCGCCACCGCGCCCGACGGCAGCGCCACGCTGGATGTGCCCGCGCTGCTGGCCGAGTGCAGGAAGCACATGCCGGCCTACATGGTGCCGCACGGCATCGAGCCCATGGCGGGGCCGCTGCCGCGCAACCCCAACGGCAAGATCGACCGCAAGACGCTTTCCACCGACTGGGTGGCCCGGCACGTTCCCTGAATCCCGGCCGGCCCGTGGCCGGCGCATCGAGAGAAAGCTTTCCGCATGAAGGTCACGATCTTTGGCGCCGGCTACGTCGGCCTCGTCACCGGTGCCTGCCTTTCCGAGATGGGCAACCACGTCGTCTGCGTCGATGTCGACCCGCGCAAGATCGACATGCTCCAGCGCGGCGAGATCCCCATCCACGAGCCGGGGCTCGACGCGCTGGTGCGGCGCAACGCCGCCGCCGGCCGGCTGCAGTTCACGCAGGACACCGCCGCGGCGGTGGCGCACGGCACGCTGCAGATCATCGGCGTGGGCACGCCGCCCGACGAAGACGGCTCGGCCGACCTGCAGTACGTGCTGGCCGTGGCGCGCAGCATCGGCCGCCTGATGACCGACTACAAGGTGGTCATCGACAAGAGCACGGTGCCCGTGGGCACGGCCGACAAGGTGCGCGCCGCCATCGCCGAGGAGCTCAAGGCGCGCGGCGCGCCCATGGAGTACGCCGTCGTCAGCAACCCCGAGTTCCTCAAGGAAGGCGCGGCCATCGACGACTTCATGAAGCCCGACCGCATCGTGGTGGGCAGCGACGACGAGCGCGCCACGCTGCTGATGCGGGCGCTGTACGCACCCTTCATGCGCAATTCCGACCGCCTGGTGGTGATGGACGTGCGCAGCGCCGAGTTCACCAAGTACGCCGCCAATGCCATGCTGGCCACGCGCATCAGCTTCATGAACGAGCTGGCGCGCCTGGCCGACGAGTTGGGCGCCGACATCGAGTGGGTGCGCAAGGGCATCGGCAGCGACCCGCGCATCGGCACGCACTTCCTCTACCCCGGCACGGGCTACGGCGGCAGCTGCTTCCCGAAGGACGTGAAGGCGCTGATCCGCACCGCGCGCGACCACGGCGTACCGCTGCGCGTGCTGCAGGCCGTGGAAGACGCGAATGACGCGCAGAAGCAGATCCTGGTGGAGCGCGTGGTGCAGCGCTTCGGCGACGACCTCGCCGGCCGCAGCTTTGCCCTCTGGGGCCTGGCCTTCAAGCCCAACACCGACGACATGCGCGAGGCGCCCAGCCGGGTCGTCATCGCCGAGCTGCTGAAGCGCGGCGCCCGCATCCGCGCCTACGACCCCGTGGCCCGCGACGAGGCCACGCGCATCTTCGGCAGCACGCCGGGCCTGGAGCTGGTCGACTCCGCCATGGCCGCGGTGCAGGGCGCCGATGCGCTGCTCATCGCCACCGAGTGGCGGGAGTTCCGCACGCCCGACTTCGACGCGCTCAAGGCCGCGCTCAGGCAGCCTCTGGTGCTGGACGGCCGCAACCTGTATGAACCGGCGCTGATGCAGGCGCTGGGCATCGACTACGTGGGCGTCGGCCGCGGCGCCCGCCGTGCCGGCTGATCGGCCGGGCGTCGTGAACGACACCTGCGGCCTTGCCTTGCGGTGATGTAATCGCGCCAGGCCATCCTCGACCATCGACCCCGCTGATGTCGGCCACCATCCACCCGCCCCAGAAGCTGCCCTTGCCGATTCACCCCGGCGAGCTGGCAGAGATCTGCCGGCGCCACCGGGTGCGCCGTTTGGCGCTGTTCGGTTCACGCGCGCGGGGTGATGCGCGGGCGGACAGCGATGTCGACCTTCTGGTCGAGTTCCAGCCCGAGGCGCACCCGACGCTGCTGGACATGGCGACGCTCGAGCAGGAGCTGTCGTCGGGCATGGGCGGCATGCGTGTCGATCTGCGCACGCCCGCGGAGCTTTCGCGTTACTTCCGCGAGGATGTGCTGCACGAGTCGGTGGACCAGTATGTTGCCGGCTGACCGCGTCCGGCTGAAGCACCTGGTGGATGCGGCCGATGCAGCGGCCCGGTTCTCGGCCGGCCGATCGCGTGCCGATCTCGATCACGACGAGATGCTGCTCTTCGCCTTGGTGCGGGCGGTCGAGATCGTGGGCGAGGCCGCCTCCAAGGTCACCGAACAGACACGCGCGAGCATCGAACTCCCCTGGCCCGCCATCGTGGGCATGCGCAACCGGTTGGTTCACGCCTACTTCGACGTTGATCGCCAGATTCTCTGGGCAACGGTCCAGGAGTCCCTGCCGGCTCTGCGGTCGGCTGTGAGCGCTGTGCTCGATGCCGACACCAACTCTGGATCCGAATCCCGATGAACCTGCCACCGCAAGCCCCTCGCATGGCGCCCGTGCATGCTCCCATGTCGCAGTGGGTTGTCGATGGCGACGAGCTGCTCGTCGACGGCGTCCGCCTGTCCACCCTGGCCGCCCGGGTGGGCAGCACGCCGTTCTACGCCTACAGCCGCACCCTGCTGCGCCAGCGCGTGGCCGAGCTGCGCGCGGCGCTGCCGCGCGAGGTGAAGCTGCACTACGCGATGAAGGCCAACCCGATGCCGGCGGTGGTGCAGTTCATGGCCGGGCTGGTGGACGGCATCGACGTGGCCTCGGGCGGCGAGCTGAAGGTGGCGCTGGACGCCGGTGCCGACCCCGCCGAGATCAGCTTCGCCGGCCCCGGCAAGCGCGACCCAGAGCTTCGCCAGAGCGTGGCCTCGGGCGTGCTCGTGAACGTGGAGTCGATGCGCGAGCTGCCGGTGCTGGCGCGTGCCTCGCAGGAGCTGGGCCTGCCCGCCCGCGTGGCCATCCGCGTCAACCCCGACTTCGAGCTCAAGGGCTCGGGCATGAAGATGGGCGGCGGCCCCAAGCAGTTCGGCCTGGACACCGAAGTCGTGCCCGAGGCGCTGCTGTTCGCGGCGCGCGAAGGCCTGGCCTTCGAGGGCTTCCACCTGTTTGCCGGCTCGCAGAACCTGCGCGCCGAGAGCCTCTGCGAGGCGCAGCAGAAGAGCTACGAGCTGGCGCTGCGGCTGGCCGAACACGCGCGCACCCCGGTCAAGTTCCTTAACCTCGGCGGCGGCTTCGGCATCCCCTACTTCCCGGGCGAGACGCGGCTGGATCTCGCGCCCATCGGCGCCAACCTGCAGGCCATCGTGGCGCGCGCGGCGTCCGAGATGCCGCAGGCCGGCATCGTCATCGAGCTGGGCCGCTACTTCGTGGGCGAGGCGGGCGTCTACGTCACGCGGGTGGTCGACCGCAAGGTCTCGCGCGGGCAGGTCTACCTGGTGTGCGACGGCGGCCTGAACCACCAGCTGGCGGCCAGCGGCAACTTCGGCCAGGTGGTGCGCAAGAACTACCCGGTGGGCGTTTTCCCGGTGCGTGGCGAGGCGCGAGAGCCCAGCATGGTGGTGGGCCCGCTGTGCACGCCGCTGGACCTGCTGGCCGACCGCATGGCCCTGCCCGAGGGCCAGGTGGGTGACCTCGTCGTGGTGTTCCAGAGCGGGGCCTACGGCGCCAGCAGCAGCCCGCAGGCCTTCCTGGGGCACCCGGCGGTGACCGAGGTGCTGGTGTGAACCGCCTGCCGGACTGAGGGCGCGCCCCGCATGCAGGGCGCCGACCGCCGCATCGCCGGGCTGTGGCTCGGGCTGCTGGCCTTCTTCGTCTACGGCAGCTGGGCGCCGCTGGCCCTGGTGCCGCAGCCGCCGGCCGAGGCCTGGGCGCGCTTCCTGGCCCTGCCCGGGCCCTGGCAGGACGACGCAGCACGCACCGACCTGGCGGTCAACTTCCTCCTCATGGTGCCGCTGGCGTTTGGCGCCTCCTACCTGCTGTCCACGCTGACGTCGCGAGGCTGGCGCTGGGGCCTGACGACGCTGCTGTGGCCGGCGCTCACGCTGCTGTCGGTGACGGTGGAGTACGGGCAGGTGTTCTTCGCGCCCCGCACGCCGAGCTGGACGGACGTGGCCATGCAGGTGCTGGGCAGCACCACCGGCATGGCGCTGCACCTGCTGCTGGGCGGGCGCACGCGCCGCTGGCTGGCCGCCTTCTCGGCCGGGCTGCCCGCGGCCGATCGGCTGCAGCGCGGGCTGTTCGCCTACCTGGTGCTGTTCCTGGTGTGGCAGTTGATGCCGCTGGACCTGTCGCTCAGCCCGGTGGAGCTGTACCGCAAGTGGCGCGACGGGCGCGTGCTGCTGCTGCCCTTCTCGTCGCTGCCGCCGGGGGTGTTCGACGCCGGTTGGCAGATCGGCGCCGACCTGCTGCTGTGGATACCGGTGGGCGCGCTGGGGTGGCTGAAGCTGGTGCGCCCGAGCCTGGCGGGCATGGCCGGGCGTGCCCTGGCGCTGGCGCTGGCGGTGGAGCTGATGCAACTGCTCGTGCTCTCGCGCGTGAGCGACGTCACCGACGTGTTCGTGGGCACCGCGGGCGTGCTGGCCGGGGCCTGGCTGGCGCGCTTGCTGCAGGGCTGGGGCGACTGGCCGGCGTCGCGGCAGCGGGCGCTGCTGCGGGGCGCACTGGCCGCGTGGGCGCTGGGCACGGTGGCGGTGCTGTGGTTGCCGTTCGACTTCGACCCGCAGCGCGCCACGGCTCAGGACGGGTGGGCCGCGGTGTCGCGGGTGCCCTTCACCACCTATCTGCAGCGCACCGAGTACGGGGCCCTGGGCGAGATCCTGCGCAAGCTGGCGGTCTTCTTGCCAGGGGGCCTGCTGCTGGCGCTGCTGGCGCGTGGCCCGGCCCCGGCGGCCTGGCCGCGGCTGCTGGCGCTGGGCGCGGCGGCCCTGGTGCTGGAGGCCGGGCAGGTGCTGCTGCCATCGAAGGTGGCCGACCTGACGGATGCCGCGCTGGGCCTGCTCGGGGGCTTCGTGGGTTGGCGCCTGGGCCGGGGGCTGTTGCAGGCCCCGGCGGCCTCGGGCCCCGAGCCGGCCGAGGCGGCGCCCCGGGCACACGGCGGGGCCTTGGCCGGTGCAGCCCCCGCGGGCCCGGCTGCGCCCGCGGCCGGCGTGGGCATGGCGCTTGCCGTTGTGACTGCGCTGGCGCTGCTGCTGTGGCTGCTGGCCCGCTCGCCGGGCGTACCCTACAACGTGGGCAGGCTGATGCCGGCCAGCGGGGCCGGCGTGTTGTCGGCGCTGGGCGTGGCTGCAGCACTGGCATGGATGCTGGCGCTGCCGGCCTGGCTGCTGCCGGCGCAGCGCCGGCGCTGGCGGCTGGCGTATCCGCTGCTCCTGCTGGGGCACGGGCTGCTGGCCTTCGTGGTGCTGCACCTGAGCGCGCCGCCGCAGATGCTGCACAAGGTGGTCGGCACGCCGGTGCTGGGCTGGGGCGAGGCCTCGGTGCTGGAGGACGCCGGCCGCTACGTGGCGCTGCACGCCGCCTTCATGCTGCCGCTGCTGGGCGCGATGGCCCTGGTGCGCCTGGTGACCGCGCCGCACACGCTGGCCGACCTGCTGTGGTGGGCCGCCTGGGCGCTGGTGCTGTTCGTGCCCGTGCACGGCGTGGTGGTGGCGGGCGCAGGCACCGACAACCTGGTGGAGCTGATGCGCGGCGGCGGCAGCGTGGGCGCCAGCCTGGCGCTGGCCGCCGGCTGGGGCGCGCTGGCCACCGCCGGCACGGCGCTGGCGGCGATGCTGGCCGCGGGTGCGGCCCCGGCGGGTGCGCCCCGGCCCTGGCGGCGCGGTCCGCTGCTGGTGCTGGGGGTGCTGGCCGGCCTGGCCGCCCCGGCGCTGCTGGCGGCGGGGCTGGAGCCGTCGCTGTTCAAGTATGGGCAGCTGTTCTCGGCGGCGCAGTTCCTGCTGAGCGCCGCCCGCGACGCCTACGCGCAGGGGCCGGAACTGGTGCTGCGGGCTGCCGTGGCGCTGGCCGGTGCCGTGGCGCTGGTGGCGCTGCTGCAATGGCCGGGGTGGCGGGGCCTGGCGCGCGCCGGGCCGGCCCGCGCGTCGCGGGGCCTCGGCCCGTGGGGTGGCGCGGCGGGATCGGCTGGCTAGAATCGCGGGTTTTTTCCGCAACCGCCAGACTGCCGGCTGCGGAGTCGCCGCCACCGCCCCCCGGCCCGAGGATCACCCGCCGTGTTCATCTCCAACGCTTACGCCCAAGCCGCCCCGGCAGCCGCCCCGAGCGGCACCGACACCCTCTTCAGCCTGCTGCCGCTGGTGCTGATGTTCGTGGTGCTGTACTTCATCATGATCCGCCCCCAGATGAAGAAGCAGAAGGAGCACAAGGCCATGATCGAGGCCCTGGCCAAGGGCGACGAGGTCGTCATCGCCGGGGGTCTGATGGGCAAGATCGCCAAGCTCGGCGACAGCTACCTGCACGTCGAGGTGGCCAACGGCGTGGAGCTGCAGGTGCAGCGCGGCGCCGTCATCCAGGTGCTGCCCAAGGGCACCTTCTCCACCGCCAAGTGATCACAGCCCGGTGCCCGCGCCGCGGGCACCCTCGTCGGGCCGGCCCCGGCGGTGCTGACCGGCTGCGGCCAAGGAACACTCCATGAACCGCTACCCCTGGTGGAAGTACGCGATCCTGCTGGTCGCGCTGCTGCTCGGCGCGCTGTACACCGCGCCCAACTTCTTCGGCGAGGCGCCCGCGGTGCAGGTCTCGTCCGGCAAGAGCACCGTCAAGGTCGACGACACCACGCTGCAGCGCGTGCGCGGCGCGCTCACCGGCGCCGGCATCGCCTTCGACGTGCTGGCCATCGAGGGCAGTTCGGTGCGCGCCCGCTTTGCCGACACCGACACCCAGATCAAGGCCAAGGACGCCATCTCCCGGGTGCTCAACCCCGACCCGGCCGACGAGCGCTTCATCGTGGCGCTGAACCTGGTCTCGCGCACGCCGAGTTGGATGGCCAACCTGCGCGCGCTGCCCATGTACCTGGGCCTGGACCTGCGCGGCGGCGTGCACTTCCTGATGGAAGTCGACATGCGCGCGGCGCTGCGCCAGCAGATCGACGGCTACGCCAGCGACACCCGCAACGCGCTGCGCGAGAAGCGCATCCGCTTCTCGGGCATCACGCGCGAGTCCGAGGGCGTGACGGTCGGCCTGCCCGATGCCGCGGCGGCCGACACCGCCCGCGACCTGCTCACCGAGCGCATGCCGGCGATGCAGTGGACGGTGCAGGCCACGCCCGAGGGCACGCGCCTGGTGGGCCGGCTGCAGCCGCAGGCCGTGGCCGAGATCCAGAAGCAGGCGCTCAGCCAGAACATCGAGACGCTGCACAAGCGCGTCAACGAGCTCGGCGTGGCCGAGCCCGTGATCCAGCAGCAGGGCCTGAACCGCGTGGTGGTGCAGCTGCCCGGCGTGCAGGACACGGCGCGCGCCAAGACCATCATCGGCCGCACGGCCACGCTACAGATCCGCCTGGTGGAGACCGACCTCTCGGCCGCCGCCGAGACCGTGCCCGAGCGGCTGGGCCCCGGCGAAACCATGCCGCGCATGGTGGGCCTCAAGCGCGACGTCATCGCCACCGGCGAGCAACTGGTGCAGGCCAGCGCCACGATCGACCGCGACCAGCGCCCGGCCGTCAGCGTGCGCCTGAACGACGTGGCCGGCCGCGCGATGCGCCAGGTCACGCGCGAGAACCTCGGCAAGCCGATGGCCATCGTGCTGTACGAGAAGGGCAAGGGCGAGGCCATCTCGGTGGCCACGATCCAGGGCGAGTTCGGCAACGACTTCCAGATCACCGGCAACTTCACGCCCCAGGAAACCGCCGACATGGCGCTGCTCACGCGCGCCGGCGCGCTGGCCGCGCCGATGGAGATCATCGAGGAGCGCACGATCGGCCCGAGCCTGGGCGCCGAGAACATCGGCAAGGGCTTCAACAGCGTGCTGTGGGGCTTCATCGCGATCGCGGTCTTCATGTGCGGCTACTACATGCTGTTCGGCGTGTTCAGCAGCATCGCGCTGGCCTTCAACCTGCTGTGCCTGATCGCGCTGCTGAGCCTGCTGCAGGCCACGCTCACGCTGCCGGGCATCGCGGCCATCGCGCTCACGCTGGGCATGGCCATCGATTCCAACGTGCTGATCAACGAGCGCGTGCGCGAGGAGCTGCGTGCGGGGCTGTCGCCGCAGCAGGCCATCCACAAGGGCTACGAGGCTGCATGGGGCACCATCCTGGACAGCAACATCACCACGCTGGTCGCTGGCGTGGCGCTGCTGGCCTTCGGCTCCGGCCCGGTGCGCGGCTTCGCCGTCGTGCACTGCCTGGGCATCCTGACGAGCATGTTCTCGTCGGTGATGTTCTCGCGCGGGCTGGTCAACCTCTGGTACGGCCGCCAGAAGCGGCTGAAGTCGGTGTCGATCGGCCAGGTCTGGAAGGGCGACGAGGCGCGCCCCCAGCTCGACGAGACCAAGCTCTGACGCGCGGGAAGCACGAGCCATGGAATTCTTCCGCATCAAGCACGACATCCCGTTCATGCGCCACGCGCTGGTGCTCAACGCGGTGTCGTTCATCACCTTCCTGGCTGCGGTGTTCTTCATCGTCACCAAGGGCCTGAACCCGTCGATCGAGTTCACCGGCGGCACCCTGGTGGAGGTGGAGTACGCCGCCACTGCCGACATCAACCGCACCCGGGGTCTGGTCGAGCAGCTCGGCTTCGGCGAGGTGCAGGTGCAGAAGTTCGGCACCAGCCGCGACGTGCTGATCCGCCTGCCGGTGCGTGGCGACATGAAGCAGGACCAGGTGTCGACGCTGGTCTTCGACACCCTGTGCAAGGCCGAGCAGGGCAGCACCGGCAGCAAGCAGTACACCACGTCGCAGGGCGAGCAGGTCAGCCGGCCGGCGTGCACCCGGGCCGACGGCAGCGAGCCACTGAAGCTGACGCGCACCGAGTTCGTGGGCCCGAGCGTGGGCGAGGAGCTCTATGTCAACGGCGCGCTGGCGCTGGGCGTGACCATCCTGGGGATCATGGCCTACCTGGCCATCCGCTTCGAGTGGAAGTTCGCGGTGGCCGGCATCGTGGCCAACCTGCACGACGTGGTCATCATCCTGGGCTTCTTCGCGTTCTTTCAGTGGGAATTTTCACTGGCGGTGCTGGCGGCCATCCTGGCGGTGCTGGGCTACTCGGTCAACGAGAGCGTCGTCATCTTTGACCGCGTCCGCGAGAGCTTCCGCAAGTACCGCAAGCTCGACACCAAGGAAACCATCGACCGCGCCATCACCAGCACCATCAGTCGCACCGTCATGACGCACGGCAGCACGCAGATCATGGTGCTGAGCATGCTGATCTTCGGCGGGCCCACGCTGCACCACTTCTCGGTGGCGCTGACCATCGGCATCCTGTTCGGCATCTACTCGTCGATCTTCGTCGCCGCCGGCATCGTGCTGTGGCTGGGCGCGCGGCGCGAGGACCTGATCAAGACGGGCACCAAGGAGAACGACCCGAACGACCCGAACGCCGGGGCCGTGGTGTAGAGTGAATTGCCGGCTCGTGCGCCAGCGCCAGCGAACACGACCATTCCTCCTCCTCCACCCATGGCCCCAGCCGCCCCGCCCGACTCGCTGGCCGGACAGGCGCGGCGGCTCTATACCGAAGAGCTGGTCAAGGGCCTGAGGCACGTGGTGCAGGCCACGCTCGACCGGGCGCGCTCACTGCTGGACAAGCCGTCCGAGCACGGTGCCATGCTGCGGCGGCGCGAGTTGCTGCAGGCGCTTACCCAGGGCGCGCAAGGCTGGCACCGCGGCGTGGTGGCCGGTCTGCGCCGGGTGCTCACCCAGGGCGGCAACGCCACGCGAGCGGCCGACCTGCCACCCGTCGGCGGCCGCGAGACGCTGACGCTGGTGTCCGACGACACCATCGAGGTCGAGATCGTCACCTCGCGCCTGGCGCTGGCCGTGATGGACCGCGCGAGCTGGGAATTCGCCGACCTGAGATCCCGCGTCGCCCACCTCGAAGGCCGCACCGAGCTGGAACCCCACGACATGCTGCGCGCCCACGTGCTGGCGCGCATCGTGTTCGACGCCTGGCGCGGCGCCGGCCTCGACCTGGAGGGCTGGCGCGAGGTGCAGGGCACGCTGCACGACGAATTCGCGGCCCTCGTCGAGGAGTCCTACCACGAGACCAATCGCTGGCTCATCGAGAAAGACGTTCTGCCCGAGGTGGACCTGCGCCCCTTCATCCGCCGCTCGCGCACGCATCCGGGCGCGCAGCTTGGCGGGGGCTGGGCCAGCGGCTTCGTCGGCGACGGCAACTCCGCCTCGCTGGCGCTGGGCGCGCCATCCGACTACCCGAACTCGGTCGGTTTCGCCGCCAGCGGTCGCGGGCCCGGCCACTGGATCGGCGGCCCCAGCCGCCGCATCGGCGATGAAACCCGCGTCATGACTCGCGGGGCGCCGCTGGCGCGCAGCCGCGAGCACGCCGAGGCCGTGCTGGGCCGGTTGAACCGGCTGATCGCCCGCCACGTGCCCAGCTTCGCGAGCAGCACACGCGGCCCCGGGTCGGACCGATCGCCGCTGCCGGAGGCCCCCGCACCGCCCTCGGGCCTGTCGACAGGGCTGTCGCCGGCGCTCGCCAGGGCCATCGACTCGGCCGAGCGCGCCATCCGCCAGCGGGTCTCGCCCAGCACCCAGCGTGGCGAGCCCCTGGTCACCGCACCGGTTCTGCTGGACGAGCTCCACCAGCGCAAGCAGGCCCTGAAGAAGGCGGCTGCCACGCCCGAGGAGCGCGCCACCATCGAGATCGTGGCCCTGCTGTTCCAGAGCATCCTCACCGAGGACCGCATCCCACCTGCCATCCGCGTGTGGTTCGCGCGGCTGCAGATGCCGGTGCTGCGCGTGGCCGTCACCGAACCTGACTTCTTCGCCACCATCGACCACCCGGCGCGCCGCCTGATCGACCGCATGGGCGCCTGCGTCATGGGTTTCGACAGCGCCGCCGGAGTGAACGACTCGCTGGAGCGCGAGATCAAGCGCATCGTCCAGGTCGTCGAGGCCTACCCCGACACCGGCCGCCGCGTCTTCCAGACCGTGCTGGTGGAGTTCGAGAAGTTCCTCGAGCACTACTTCAGCAACGAGAACGAGGTCACCAAGCGCGGCGTCTCGCTGGCCCAGCAGGTGGAACAGCGCGAGACGCTCGCCATCCAGTACACCATCGAGTTGCGCCGCATGCTCAACGAGGTGCCGGTGCAGGAGGGCGTGCGCCAGTTCCTGTTCCACGTCTGGGCCGACGTGCTGGCCACCGCCGGCATGCGCCACGGCGCGCAGGGCGAGCAGACCAAGGCCATGAAGCGCGCCGCCGCCGACCTGATCTGGAGCGCCAGCGCGAAGGTCACGCGCGAGGAGCGCGCCGAGGTCATCCGCCGGCTGCCGCTGCTGCTGAAGGCGCTGCGCGAAGGCATGGCCGCCGCCGGCATGGAG
>JBILSW010000396.1:0-3612 GCA_044371895.1 Rubrivivax sp. | reverse complement strand
AGGGCGCGCCCGGCGCCGAACGCGTGGTGCGGGTGGTCGGCGACCCCGACCACCCGCCGACGCACGGCGTGCTGTGCACCAAGGTGAGCCGTTACGCCGAGCGCACCTATCACGCCGGGCGCGTGCTCACGCCGCTCAAGCGCGTGGGCCGCAAGGGGGAGGGGCGCTTCGAACCCATCGGCTGGGACGAGGCCCTGGACACCATCGCCACGCGGCTGGGCGCCATCGCCGCGCGCAACCCCGAGGCGGTGCTGCCCTACAGCTACGCCGGCACCATGGGCCTGGTGCAGGGCGACGGCATGGCGGCGCGCTTCTTCCACCGCCTCGGCGCCAGCCTGCTGGACCGCACCATCTGCGCCAACGCAGGCGGCGAGGCGCTGGCCGCCACCTACGGCGGCAAGCTGGGCATGCGGGTCGAGCAGTTCGTCGACAGCAAGCTCATCCTGATCTGGGGCAGCAACCCCATCACCAGCAGCCTGCACTTCTGGACCTTTGCGCAGCAGGCCAAGCGCGCCGGTGCCAAGCTCGTGTGCATCGACCCGCGCCGCACCGAGACGGCTGAGAAGTGCCACCAGCACATCGGCCTGCTGCCCGGCACCGACGGCGCGCTGGCGCTGGGCCTGATGCACGAGCTGATCGCCCACGACTGGCTCGACCACGACTACATCGCCCGCCACCTCGAGGGCTGGGACAAGCTGCGCGAGAAGGCCCTGGCCTGGCCGCCCGAGCGCGCGGCGGCCGTCTGCGGCATCACGGCCGACGAGGTGCGCGGCCTGGCGCGCGACTACGCGCAGACGAAACCGGCCGCCATCCGGCTGAACTACGGCATGCAGCGCGTGCGCGGCGGCGGCAGCGCCGTGCGCCTGGTGGCCCTGCTGCCCTGTCTGACCGGCGCCTGGCGCCACCCGGCCGGCGGCCTGCTGCTCAGCACCAGCGGCAGCTTCGCCGGCGCGCGGCGCGACGCCTGGCTGCAGCGCCCCGATCTGCTGGGTGGGCGCCGCCCGCGCACCGTGAACATGAGCACCATCGGCGACGCGCTGCGGCACCCGGGCGGCGGCGACTTCGGGCCGAAGATCGAGGCGGTGGTGGTCTACAACAGCAACCCGGTGGCCGTGGCGCCCGACAGCCGCCGCGTCGTCGAGGGCTTCGCGCGCGAAGACCTGTTCACCGTGGTGCTGGAGCACTTCCAGACCGACACCGCCGACTTCGCCGACATCGTGCTGCCCGCCACCACGCAGCTGGAGCACTGGGACGCGCATTCCACCTACGGCCACACCTACGCCATGCTCAACCGGCCCGCGGTGCCGCCGCTGGGGCAGGCGCTGAGCAACGCCGAGATCTTCCGCCGCCTGGCCGCGCGCATGGGCCCGACCGGATTCAGCGAACCCTGCTTCACCGACAGCGACGAGGCCATGGCGCTGGGCGCCTTCGACCCCGCCGTGGTCGACCTGGCCGAGTTGCGCGTGCGCGGCTTCAGCCGCCTCAAGCTGCCCGAGGCGCCGTTCGCTGACGGCGGCTTCGCCACGCCCTCGGGCAAGGCGGTGGTCGACGCCCCCGGCCTGGGCGTGCCCGACTTCGTGCCCAACTACGAGAGCGTGTTGTCGGCACCGGAACTCGCCGCGCGCTACCCGCTGGCGATGATCTCGCCGCCGGCGCGGCACTTCCTCAACAGCAGCTTCGTCAACGTCGAGAGCCTGCGCGCCGCCGAGAAGGAGCCGCGCCTGGAGATGCACCCCGCCGACGCCGCCGCGCGGGGCATCGCGCAGGGCGCCACGGTGCGCGTGTTCAACGACCGCGGCAGCTACGTCTGCCGGGCCGACCTCAGCGGCGCGGCGCGGCCGGGCGTCGTCAACGGGCTGGGCATCTGGTGGCGCAAGATGGGCCTCAACGGCACCAACGTCAACGAGCTCACGCACCAGCGGCTCACCGACATCGGCCGTGCGCCGGCGTTCTATGACTGCCTGGTCGAGGTCGAGGCGGTCTGATCGGCGGAGGCGGCTGGTGCGGCTGGGTCTGCTGGGTGTGCTGGCCGCCGGCGGCGCGACGCTGCTGCTGGGCGGCTGCGGCACGCTGGGCTACTACGCGCAGGCCGTGGGCGGCCACCTCGACCTGATGCAGCGCGCGCGCCCGGTGCCCGAGGTCATCGAGGACCCCGCCACGCCGGCACCGCTGCGCGAGCGGCTCGAGCTGAGCCAGCGCATGCGCGACTTCGCCGTGACCGAGCTGAAGCTGCCCGAGGGCCCGAGCTACCGCCGCTACGCCGACCTGGGCCGCAGCGCCGTGGTGTGGAACGTGGTGGCCGCGCCCGAGCTGAGCCTGCAGCTGAAGACCTGGTGCTTCCCGGTGGTGGGCTGCGTGGGCTACCGCGGCTACTACATGCAGGCCGCGGCCGACGCGCTGGCCTCCGAGCTGCGCGCGCAGGGCTACGAGGTCATGGTCTACGGCGTGCCGGCCTACAGCACGCTGGGCAAGCTCGAGTGGATGGGCGGCGACCCGCTGCTGAACACCTTCGTGGGCGGCAGCGAGGCCGACCTGGCGCGCCTGATCTTCCACGAGCTCGCGCACCAGGTCGTCTACGTCGGCGACGACACCACCTTCAACGAGAGCTACGCCACGGCGGTGGAGCGCCTCGGCGGCCAGCTCTGGATGGAGCGCTTCGCCACGCCCGAGGCGCGTGCCGCCGACGCGCAGCGCCTGGCGCGCGCGGCGGCCTTCCGCGCCTTCGTGCAGCCGTGGCGGGCCGAGCTCGACGACCTGTACCGCAGCGGCCAGCCGCCCCAGGCCCTGCGCGCCGCCAAGGCTGAAGTCATGGCGCGCCTGCGCCGGGCCTACGAGGCGCTCAAGGCCGACCCGGCCAGCCCGCTCGCGGGTTTTGCCGGCTACGACGGCTGGTTCGCGCGCGCCAACAATGCCTCTTTCGCGGTGATGGGGGCCTACAACGACTTCGTGCCCGCCTTCGAGCGCCTGTTCGAGGCCTCGGGCCGCGACTTCGCCCGCTTCCACGCCGAGGTGCGCGCGCTGGCCCCGCTGCCGCGGGCCGAGCGCCGCGCGCGGCTGGCCGCGCTGCCCTGACTTCCCGCCACCCTGTTGCCCGACGGAGCTGAACCCGTGTCCGACATCAACATCCACCGTGAGCACACGCTCGGCCTGAAGCGCGCCCGCGAGGTGGCCTGGCAGTGGGCCGAGCAGGCCGAGGCCAAGTTCGACATGGAGTGCACCGTGATCGAGGGCCAGACCAGCGACACGGTGGAGTTCACGCGCAGCGGCGTCAGCGGCCGCCTGATCGTGGCCGCCGACCACTTCGACCTCGAGGCCAAGCTGGGTTTCCTGCTCGGCGCCTTCGCCAAGACCATCGAGGCTGAGATCACCCGGAACCTCGACGAACTGTTGGCTGCGACGCCGGCACGGGCCGGCGCGGCTGCCGCAAAGGCCCGTTCGACGGCGTCGAAGCGCGCTCGTTGACGGCCTGGTCCGGCTCGGCGGCCGGCGTCGCGTGCGGGGCGTCGTCGAGCGCGTCTTCCGCCGTCGCACCGACGGTCTGCGCCACGGCTACCGAGGTGGCCACGCGCTGGCGCAGCTCCTGGGTCAGCCGCCATGCGTTGACGGGTGCCA
>JBILSW010000395.1:0-3613 GCA_044371895.1 Rubrivivax sp. | reverse complement strand
TCACGCGGACGGCACGCACCGGCTCGGGCGGCGCAGGCTTGGGCGAGCAGGCGGCCAGCCAGACGACGGCGGGCAGCAGGACGAGGGGCAGCAAGGCGGGGCGGCTGGGCATGGCGGGCAACCTGGGCGCGGCGATGGACGGGCCGGCACAAACGGGTTCGGGAGACGGCAGCAGGGAGTTGCTGACTCGGGTGGGCGCGGGACTCGGGCCAGGGCCCGGACCAGCAGCAGGAGCAATTAATGACTGACCGGTCAGTAATGTAGAAGTCTGCCCCACCCGCTGTCAATCACCCGGCGCGCAGGCTGCTGCGCAGCCCACAATCCGCCGCCGTGAGCGTCGACCACTACGAGAACTTCCCCGTTGCCTCGGTGCTGTGCCCGCCTGCACTACGGCCCCCGATCAAGGCGATCTACCACTTCGCGCGCACCGCCGACGACATCGCCGACGAGGGTGACGCCCCCACCGAGAGCCGCCTGGCCGATCTGGCCCACTACCGGCGCGACCTCATGGCCGTGGCCACGGGCCAGGCGCCCTCAACGCGCTGGGCGCCCGTGTTCGTGCCACTGGCCGCGCAGATCCAGAGCCACTCGCTGCCGGTGCCGCTGCTTTCCGACCTGCTGGACGCCTTCGCGCAGGACACGCGCAATCCGCTCTACCCCGACCGCGCCGCCCTGCTTGACTACTGCCGCCGCTCGGCCGATCCCATCGGCCGACTGCTGCTGCACCTGTACGGCATCACCGACGCCCGGGCCCTGCACCGCTCGGACGCCATCTGCAGCGCGCTGCAACTCATCAACTTCTGGCAGGACCTCCGCGTGGACGGACCGCGCGGGCGCCACTACGTGCCCGAGGCCGACCGCACCCGCCACGGCGTGCCGCTTGCCGACCTGGCCGCATGCCGCGACAGCCCGGCGGCGCGCGGGCTGGTGCGCGAGCTCTGCGCCTGGGCCCGCGAGCTGATGCACGAGGGCGCCCCGCTGACCCGCCAGGTGCCCGGCCGCGCCGGATGGGAGTTGCGGCTCGTGGTGCAGGGCGGGCTGCGCATTCTTGAGAAAATCGCCGCGATGGATCACGCCGCCCTGCTCCGCCGGCCCACCGTGGGCGCCGCCGACGCCCCGCTGCTGCTGTGGCGGGCGTTGCTGGCCGGGGCCGCGCGATGAGCCCAGCCGCGCCGGGCACCACGTCCGCCTCGCCCGAGCAGTACGTGCAGGACAAGGCCGCCGGCAGCGGCTCGAGCTTCTACTACGCCTTTCTGTTCCTGCCGCCACCGCGCCGCGCGGCGATCACCGCCTTCTACGCCTTCTGCCGCGAGGTCGACGACGTGGTCGACGAGACCAGCGACGCCGGCGTGGCCGCCACCAAGCTGGCCTGGTGGCGGCGCGAGGTGGCCGAGGCCTACGCCGGCCGCCCCAGCCACCCGGTGACGCGGGCGCTGATGCCGCTGGCGCCGCACTTCGGCATCGAGGCCTCGCACCTCGACGCCGTGATCGACGGCTGCGAGATCGACCTGCAGCAGACCCGCTTTCTCGACTACGCCGGCCTGCAGCGCTACTGCCACCTGGTCGCTGGCGTAGTGGGCGAGGTGGCGGCCGGGATCTTCGGCCGCACTGAGGCAGACACGCTGCGCTACGCCCACCGGCTGGGCCTGGCCATGCAGCTGACGAACATCATCCGCGACGTCGGCGACGATGCGCGCCGCGGCCGCATCTACCTGCCCGTCGACGAGTTGCAGCGCTTCAACGTGAAGGCCCACGAGTTGCTGGAGCGCGAGGCGCCCTGGGGCTACAGCGAGCGCTTCACGGCGCTGATGCGCTTCCAGGCCGAGCGCGTGCACGCCACCTTCGACGAGGCCCTGGCCCTGCTGCCAGAGGCCGACCGCGTGGCGCAGAAGCCGGGGCTCATGATGGCCAACATCTACCGCCGGCTGCTGCGCGAAATCGAGGCGCAGGGCTTCCAGGTGCTGCACCAGCGCACCTCGCTGACGCCGCTGAGAAAGCTCTGGATCGCGGCGTGCACGCACGTGCGCGGCCGCTGAGCCCCTGCGCAGGATGAGCAGGCGGCGCCTGGCGGTGGTGGGCGCCGGCTGGGCCGGGCTGGCGGCGGCGGTGCGCGCGGTGCAGGCGGGCTGGCAGGTGACGCTATACGAGATGGCACCGGCCGCGGGCGGCCGCGCGCGCTCGCTCGCTCCCGACGCCGACGGCAGCCGCCTGGACAACGGCCAGCACATCCTCATCGGCGCCTACCGTCGCACGCTCGATCTCATGGCCACGGTAGGCGCCGACCCGGGCCGGCTGCTGCACCGCCAGCCGCTGGAGCTGCGCTACCCGGACGGCGCCGGCCTGCGCCTGCCGCCCGGCCCGGCCTGGCTGGTCTTTGGCGTGGGTGTGGCGGGCGCACGGGGCTGGAGCATCCGCGACAAGCTCTCTCTGACGGCCGCGGCCGGCCGCTGGATGCTGGCCGGCTTCCGGTGTGCACCCGGCCAGTCGGTCGACGCACTGTGCCGCGGCCTGCCGCCGGCCGTGCGGCAGCGCCTGATCGACCCGTTGTGCGTGGCCGCACTGAACACGCCGGCGCACGAGGCAAGCGCGGCGGTGTTCCTGCGCGTGCTGCGCGACTCGCTGTTCTCGGGGCCGGGCTCGTCGGACCTGCTGCTGCCCCGCGCGCCGCTGGCCGCGTTGCTGCCCGAGCCGGCCGTGGCCTGGCTGCGCGGGCGGGGCGCCGTCGTGCTCACCGGCCGGCGCGTGGCGCGGCTGGACGGCACCGTCACAGGATGGGAACTCGACGGCGAAGCCTTCGACGCCGTGGTGCTGGCCGCCACCGCTGCCGAGTCGGCACGGCTGGCTGCGCCTCACGCAGCCCGCTGGGCGGCGCGGGCGGCGGGCTTTGGCTACGAGCCCATCGTGACGGTCATCATCGAGGCGCCTGGCCTGCGCCTGCCAGCCCCGATGATGGCGCTGCAGGACGGGGCGCAGGCGCCGGCACAGTTCGTGTTCGACCACGCGACGCTTGGCGGGCCGGCCGGGCAGCTGGCTTTCGTGATCAGCGGCGCCGGGCCCTGGGTGGCGCGAGGCCTGGAGGCCAGCGCCGCCGCCACGCTGGCGCAGGCGGCCCGGGCCTTCGGCAGCGCCCGCTGGCCGGCCGCCGCGCGGGTGCGGCGCACGCTGGCCGAGAAGCGAGCCACCTTCCGCTGCCCGCCCGGGCTGGACCGGCCGCCGGCCGCGATCGCCCCCGGGCTGATGGCGGCCGGCGACTTCCTGGAGGGACCCTATCCCGCCACGCTGGAGGGCGCAGTGCGCAGCGGCGAGGACGCGGTCAGGGCGCTGGCTGCCTGAGGGTCGGTGCGAACGGCGCAGCCAGCGGCTCGCCGATGAACAGGCTCTGCTGCGGCCAGGCGACGCTGCGCCAGTAGGCCTCCAGCGCGGTCGCTCCCTGCAGGTAGTGCCCCATGAGCACCTGCGGGTGCGGGAACTTCTGCAGGTGGTTGCAGGGCTCGCTGACGGCGCCGTGGCTGGCCGTCGCGCCCGAGGCGATCCACTCCATGGCTGTGGCCTGGCCGTGCAAGCCGAGCAGGTCGCCACCCCAGGACGTGAGGTGATCGCCCAGGCCGCCCGG
>JBILSW010000394.1:0-3625 GCA_044371895.1 Rubrivivax sp. | reverse complement strand
CAACCTGCCTGGCAACGAGATCGACCCGCGTGACAGCGGCAGCATCGGCTTCATCAACGTGCCGGTGCGCGGCCTCTACCAGCCCGACGCCATCGCCGCCTACAGCGTGGGCGGCCGCACCTACACGGTGATGGCCAACGAGGGCGACTTCCGCGAGGACAACGCCGACCGCGTGGCCTTCGGCGGCAGCGGCGTGGAGTCGCGGCTGCGCGTCACCACCGACGGCCGCTTCGCCGCCGGCACGCGCTCGTTCTCGATCCGCGACGAGGACGGCAACCTCGTCTACGACAGCGGCTCCATCCTCGACCGCGAGGCCGCCGCCGCCGGCCTGTACGACGATGGGCGCAGCCGCGACAAGGGCGTCGAGCCCGAGGGCGTGGCGCTGCTGGCCATCGGCGGCCGCACCTACGCCTTCATCGGTCTGGAGCGCACGGTGTCGGGTGCCGTCGCGGTGTTCGACATCACCGACCCGGCCGCCGCCAGCTTCGTGCGACTGCTCGTCACCGACGGCAGCGGCGGCTTCGCGCGGCTGCTGCGCCCCGAGGGCCTGACGGCCTTCGAGCTGGACGGCGCCACCTACCTGGCGGTGGCCAACGAGGGCGCCGACGGCCTGAACCCCGGCACCGCGCTGTGGCAGCTGACGCCGGTGCCCGAGCCCGGCACCTGGGCCCTGCTGCTGGCCGGGCTGGGCGTGGTCGGCGCGGTGGCGCGCCGCCGGCGCGGCTGAGGCAAGGCTTGGCGCAGGCAGCCTAGGGCAGGAGACCGTCGGCGTCGTCGAGCAGGTCGGCGACGAGGGCACCGCCCACCAGGCCCCCGGTCACGACCAGGGCTTCGCGCACGCCGAAACCGGGGCGTGCCGGCGCCGTGGCGCTTGAGCGGGCCGAATCGGCCCCAGCGGCCGGCGGCGCCGCGGCCTGCTCGGGCTGAGCGATGGCGCCGCTGCGCTGCGCGGCCAGCCAGCGCGCCAGCAGCAGCTCTACGGCGTCAGCCCGCGACGACACCAGCAGCCGCGCCGCTCGGCGCAGCTCGGCGTCGTCGGCGGGGGCCGGGGCCCTCAGCAGGGCGCGCACCTCGGCCCACAGCCGGTCGGCATCGGCGCGGTCCATGGTGCAGGCTCTCAGGGCTGCGCGTCAGCGCCGAGGGCCACGCCCGCCGTGCCCTCGGGCGGCGTGGCGGCACAGGGCGTGAGCGGTGCCGCCACCATCTGGTGGCCATCCCACTGCTGGCCGCACCAGCAGCGCCCCTCGGCGTCGATGATGCAGGTGCCGCTGCCGCAGCAGCGAGGATCGTCGTTCATGGCGGGCTCTCGCGTTGGACTGCTCCCGATTCTGGCCACGGCCGATGCCCCTGTCGTGGCAGGGGGCCGGGCGGTGGACGCCACTCGGACGGTCATCGCCACGCCGCCCGCTGCGTGGGCGCCGCATGACCGAGCAGCCATGGATTCGACGCCGCGATGTCCTCGGCCGCGCAGGCGCTGCTGACGCGCGGCTGTTCCTCGCATTTCCTACGCTCCTGGTGGCGGCGAGGGCCCGATGGCCCGTTGTCGAACGCTGGCGTTGCCAGGGCACGGGCGGGCCCGGCCTTCAGGCCCGCACCAACCCCTGGTCGAGCAGCGAGCGCGCGCAGTCGAGGATGCTCTGCTCCTCGGGGCGCGTCTTCCAGCCGAGCACCGCCAGCGTGTGGGCCGGGCTCTGGTGGCGCACCGAGCCCAACTCGGTGGCGGCGGCGCGCGCCACGCTGCTGAAGGGCGCGACCAGTCGCATCAGCCAGTCGGGCAGCGTGCGCGTGGGCACGCGGGCGGCACGGGCACCCAGGCCGGCGCGCAGCACGGCGGCCACCTCGATGAGCTTGAAGAAGCGGCCCGAGGCGATGAAGCGCTCGCCCGCCAGGCCGGGCGCGGTGAGGGCGCGCTCGTGCAGCTCGGCGACGTCGCGCACGTCGACGACGCCGAAGCCGATGTCGGGACAGGCGGCGACGCGGCCGTCGAGCAGCATCTTCACCAGCACCACCGAGGCCGAGTAGTCGCCGCTCCACACCGGGCCCAGCACCACCGAGGGGTTGATGGTGCACAGCTCGAGGCCGCCGCCCTCGGCCGCGACCCAGTCGCGCGCCGCGCGCTCGGCGATGGTCTTGCTCAGGATGTAGGGCGTGAGGCCGGGCCGGGCGGTGTCGGTCCAGTCGGCCTCGGTGAAGCGGTGTTCCCCGCGTCCGCGGCCGTAGGCGATGGCCGCCACCGACGAGGTCATCACCACGCGGCGGGCACCAGTGTCGCGCGCCGCGCGCAGCACGCGCAGCGCGCCGTCGCGCGCGGGCACCACCAGCTCGTCGGCGTGCCTGGGCACGCCCCGCGGCAGTGGCGAGGCCACGTGGGCCACCAGCGCGCACCCGGCCGCGGCCTCGGCCCAGCCGGCGTCGGCCATGAGGTCGGCCTCGAAGACGCGCAGCCGCTCGCCACTGTCGCCGCCGTGTGCCGCCAGCAGCGCGCGCAGCGGCGCCTCGCGCTCGCGCCGGCGCACGGTGGTGTGCACGGTGCAGCCGGCATCCAGCAGGCGCCGGATCAGGAAGCCGGCGATGTAGCCGCTGCCGCCGGTGACGAGCACCGGCGCGGCCGACAGGGCGGTGGCGACCATGTCAGCCCCCGCTCGGGCGCGGAACGGGCGCAGCCTGCCCGCCTGAAGACAAGGACGATCGGTGCATCGGGCGAATCTCCTGGCATCGCGGGCGGTGTGCCTGCGGGCCGGGCATCGTAGGCGACAAGAGACGCGCCGTCCCGGGCCTCGTCCATGCCGCGGCGCCGGGCTCGGCCGGCACGCCCAGGCGCTATCCTGACGCGCCGTGACCAGCCCCGACCACCCGCTCGACCAGCAGCTCCACGCCCAACTGGCGGCGTTCCTCCAGGACACCGACGACGGCGCCATCCGCACTCTCCAGGACGGCCTGGCTTGGCAGGAGCTGCCGGCCGGCGGCGTGCTGATGCGCGAGGGCGAGCCCGGGGACGCGATGTACGTGCTGGTCAGCGGGCGCCTGCGCGTGAGCATCAGCGGCGCCGACGGCCGCCCGCGCACGGTGCGCGAGATCACGCGCGGCCAGGTCGTCGGCGAGATGAGCCTGATCACCGACGCGCCGCGCTCGGCCACCCTGGTGGCGGTGCGCGACTCGGTGCTGGCACGGCTGGACCGGCCCGGCTTCGACGAGTTGCTGCGCCGGCACCCGGCGGTGTCGATGGCGCTGACGCGGCAGATCATCGCGCGGCTGCAGACGCAGGGTCGCGACCAGCGGCCCGACCGGCCGGTGGTCGTCGCGCTCGTGCCGCTGGGCGGCCGCGTCGATGCCGCCGCGGCGCGGCGCCTGGCCGACGGCATGGCCGTCGAACTCTCGCGCCATGGTCGCGTGGCGCAGGTCGATGCCGCGTCTCTGGCGGCGCACACGGGCCTGCCACCGGGCGACGATGCCGAGTCGGCGCGGCGCATGGCCGTGGCACTGGACGGCATCGAGGCCGCGCACGACGTGGTGCTGCTGCTGGCCGACGCCGCGCCCACGGCGTGGACGCGCTGCTGCGCCCGCCAGGGCGACGAGGTGCTGCTGCTGGCCCATGCCGACGACGACCCCGCGCCCGGCGCCATCG
>JBILSW010000392.1:0-3629 GCA_044371895.1 Rubrivivax sp. | reverse complement strand
AGCTCGGCCACGTGGCCTGGGATCTGCTGGGCGAACACAACCAGATGAACGCGCTGGCCGCCATCGGCGCAGCCGAGCACGTGGGCGTGGCGCCGGCCGAGGCCTGCAAGGCCCTGGCCAGCTTTCGCAACGTGAAGCGCCGGCTCGAGCTGCTCGGCGAGGCCGGCGGCGTGAAGGTGTATGACGATTTCGCCCACCACCCCACCGCCATGCGCACCACGATCGACGGCCTGCGCCGCAAGGTGGGCCTCTCCGCACGCATCCTGGCGGTGTTCGAGCCGCGCAGCAACACCATGAAGCTGGGCACGATGAAGGCGCAGCTGCCGTGGTCGCTGGAGGAGGCCGACCTCGCCTTCTGCCTGCAGGGCGACTACGGCTGGAGCGCGCGCGAGGCCTTGCAGCCCATGGCCGGGCGGGCGCTGGTGGCCGACGACGTGGACGCGCTAGCAAGTCTCGTCACCCGCCACGCGCGGGCCGGCGACCACGTGCTGTGCATGAGCAACGGCGGCTTCGGCGGCGTGCACGCGAAGCTGCTGGCCGCGCTGGCCGGCGGCTGAGCCGCGGGAGCGCCAGCGCGCCCTCGCACTGGGGCCCGGCGGCGCGCGCGGCGCCTCAGCCGCCGCGCGACAGCGTCGCGCGCAGGGCCTCGGTCAGCGTGGCCAGCGACTCCTCGAGGTGGGCCCGGTTCTCCACGCTCAGGCCGCGACGGACGCTGGCCGTGCGCAGCTCGGCCTGCAGCCGCACGGCCTGGAAGCGCACCAGCGAGTAGGCATCGGCCGGCAGCGCCCCGCCGGGCCGCGTGAGCAGGCCCTGCAGCCGCGCGATGTGCGCCCGCTGCAGGTTGCGCCGCATCGGCTCGATCTCCTGGCCGCTCGCGAGTTCGCTCCACACCGACGACTGCAGCGTGGCATAGAGCTCGGCCAGCGAGATCAGGTCCTTGCGCTGGGCCGGCGGCACGAGGTTGGGCAGGTCGAGCAGCCGCCGCGCCACGCCGGCCGACAGCAGCCGGTCGAGCGTCTGCGTCTGCAGCTCCAGCACTGTGCCGGGGATGTCGGCCGGGCCCGCGCGGTTCAACTCGATGTAGTCGGGCTGCAGGCTGCTGAGGAACTCGGGCCTGAAGCGGAAGCTGTCCACCCTGAACAGCGAGTCGGCCACGAAGCGCATCGCCTCACGCTGGCGCGCCGGCTCCACGGGGCGGAAGGCCGGCCGCGAGTCGGGCCGGCCCTGCGGATCGCGCTCGGCGTAAAGCCCGCCCACATACTTGGCGGCATCCAGCGGCGCGCTGTGCAGCAGCCGGAAGCCCGACATCAGGCTGCGGCGCAGGCGGTTGGCGTCGTCGCCGGCGCGCGGGCCGCGCGCCTGCACGCGGTCCCAGAGCTCGCGCGACAGCTTCAGCCGGCGCTGGTAGTAGGCCAGCGGGTCGTCGCCGAGGTCGAAGCGGTTGACGCGCGGGTCGAAGCCGCCGATGTCGCCGAAGCCCGCGTCGGCGTCGTCGGCAAAGGCCAGCAGCGGGTCGGTGCGCTGGCGGCTGGCGATGCGGTCGAGCTCGGCCGCCTGGGCCTTGGCGTCGAGCTTCGGGTCCAGCGGCTTGTAGCCGTACTCGATGGCGAACAGGTCGTAGGCGCCCAGGCCGCGCATGGTGAACTCGCCCTTGGGCTCGCCCTGCAGCGGCAGGTTGAAGGGGTTGTAGTCCATCACCGAGTTCGAGATGCCGCGGCTCGCGCCGAAGGCCTTGTCCTGCAGCTGCTGCCGCGTGACGGTGGTGGAGCTGATGAAGTTGTGGCGCAGCCCCAGCGCGTGGCCCACCTCGTGCACGATGGTGTCCTTCACATAGGCCTGCACGAAGGCCTCGGCCTCGGGGCTGTCGGGGTCGAGGTCGCCGCGGGCCTCGAGCAGGTCCATCGCGAAGTGCATCTCGTCGGCGGCCTGCAGGGCGTAGCCGCAGGCCTGCGGCGCGCTGTCGTGCGCCGCCAGGCCCTGCTGCCACAGCGCCGACAGCGCGCCGCGCCAGCCCGGCGCGCCCGGCGCCGGCGGCGCCGCGAAGGCCTGCGGCGGGGCCAATGCCGACAGCGTGGGCGACAGAGTTGGCGACACATCCTCGCGGATCAGGCGCCGCGCACCGCGCCCAAAGACGTCGGACATGCGGATGTCGGCGTCGAGGATCTCGCCGGTGCGGGGGTCGGAGTGGCTCGGGCCCTGCGCGAAGCCGACGTCGGCGCCGGTGAACCAGCGCACCGAGGCGTGCCCGGCCTCCAGCAGCGAGAAGCTCGCGTCGTCGGGCTGCTGCTTGGCGACGATCGCGTTGCGGAAGCCGATGCGCTCGAAGGCCTTGTTCCAATCAAGGATGCCTTCCTCGACAGCCTTGCGGTAGCGCAGCGGCGTGTTGCGGTCGATCCAGAAGGTGATCGGTCGCACCGGCTCGCTGATCGCGGCGGCGGGGTCCTTCTTCTCCAGCCGCCAGCGGTTGATGTGGTGCACGCGCGTGGTCGGCCGCAGGTCGTCGGACAACTCGGTGAAGCTGTCGGTGAAATAGCCCACTCGCGGGTCGGCCGGGCGCGGCCTCATCGGCTCGGCGGGCAGCTCGCGGAAGTTGTAGACGAAGCCCACGAACAGGCTGCGCGGGTCGGGCGTGGTCTGCGGCGGCGGCGGGATGTTGGGCCGCGGCGCGCCCGGCGGCAGCAGCGGCGGCGCGGCGATGCGCGGCACGCTGTAGTGGACCTGGCCACCCAGCGTGGTGAGCCCGGGTTCGGCGCGGGCGGCGTCGAAGAAGCTGTTGGCGCGGTCGGGCGCGAACGGCATGCGGTAGGCCAGCTCGAGCTGCGTGCTGTAGCCGGCGATGTCGCCCAGCAGGAAACCGGCGTCGACCAGCACGCTCTTGCGCTCGGGGTGCTCGGCGCTGGCGACGGCCGACGAGCCGACGAGGCTGTCGGAAAAGCTCTCGCGCACGGCGATGCGGTTGCCGGGGTCGCCGTCGGCGCGGAAGTCGGTGTTGATGGCCACCAACTGGACCTGGTTGCCCACCTTGCGGAACTGCGCAAGCCAGGCCGGGCCCATAGCGCCGGCGTAGAGGTTGCGCTCGCCCACCGCGTTCTTGACGTTCACCGACAGCAGGAAGGGCTTGCCGAGCCGCTCGGGCGTGATCTCGAGCCAGACCTTCTCGTCCTTGCGCCAGATGGGGACGAAGCCGTCCTCCCGCTTGGCATCCTTGACGACCTCGGCAAACGGTGGCGGCACACCGGGCGGTCGCGCCGCGGCAGCAGGCGTGGCCCCGGCGGGGGGTGTGGCCCCCGCTGCGGGCCGGGGACCCGCGGTGGGGGCGCCCGTGGCAGCCACCGGCGCCGTGGCGGGCGCAGCCTGCGGGGCGGGGACCACAGCGATCGGGTTCGGCGATGCCGTCGCGACGGCCGCCTTGGCCGGCGCTGCCGCCGCGTCGGGCGTGGGCGCGGTCGTGGCGCAGCCGCCCAGCAGGGCCATGGCGGCAGCCGCAGCGGCCAGACGCGGCCGCCTCCCGGCGCGGCGTGGGAGCACCCGGTAAGGGCAGGCTGCTGGCAACTCGTCCATGTGGGCGTCCATGTGGGGACCTCGTGGGAGCTTCGGCGGCGGCGCAGCCGCATCACCAGACACGGCTG
>JBILSW010000393.1:0-3629 GCA_044371895.1 Rubrivivax sp. | reverse complement strand
TCTTGCAGTGACGCCGGCAGCAGCATCTCTTGCTCCGGTTCGTAGGGGCGGTAGCTCATGTTCCATAAACGTCTGCACGGCGTGCGGCGATGTCAGGGACTTCCCTTCTGCCGCCCACGCTCCTAGCGGCGCACGAAGGCCGTCACCAGCGGCTGCCCGTCGAGCGCGCGGCTGCGGTGGCCGTGGACGGCGGGGTCGAAGGTCGCGCCCTCGGGCAGCGTGTCGGCCGAATAGAAATGCTGGCCGGGGCCGAACACGCGCACGCTGCCGTCGGGCAGGCCGATCTCCATGCGGCCCTCCAGCACGAAGAGCCACTGCGGGTGCGTGGTGCAGTGGAAGCTGCTGGCAAAGCCCGCCGGGCTGCGCCGCAACTGCAGGCCGCCGCTGGGCATGATCGCGCTCAGGCGCGACATCGGTGTGCCCTCCGTGAGCGGCACGCTGCGCTCGACGAAGCGCGCGCGGCCGTCGGGGCCCGTCTCGAGGGTGACCTGAGTCAAGCTGTCGGGGGTGGCGTCCATGCTCCGATGCTAAGGGCGCTCAGGCGCCGAGGCCGTCCCACAGCAGCTTGGCGCCCGCCACCGCCATGCCCACGTAGGCCAGGCGGTAAAACCAGGTGGGATCGGTGCGCTCGACGAGCCGAACGCCCAGCCAGACGCCCACCGGCGCCAGCGGCAGCAGCAGCAGCGAGGTCGCCAGGTTGCGAACGTCCATCAGGCCCAGCGCCGCATAGGGCACCAGCTTCACCAGGTTGATGGCCGCGAAGTAGGCGGCCATGGTGGCGCTGGCAACCATCGGCGCCAGCTTCAGCGGCAGCACGTAGGCCATGAGCGGCGGCCCACCCGCGTGCGCCACGAAGCTGGTGAAGCCCGAGGTCGCGCTGAACAGCGGCGCCGCCCAGGCCGGCGGCGGCCTGCCCTCGCGGCGAATGGGAAACAGCAGCCGCTGCGCCAGGAACAGCAGGGTCAGCGCGCCCAGCATGCCGGCCACGGCACGGTCGCTCAGCACGCCGAACAAGAGCGTCCCGATGACGATGCCCACCACGCCCCAGGGAACGAGCCGCCGCACCAGCGCGCGGTCGCGGTGACGCCACATCTGCTGCACGCCAGTGGCATCCATGGCGATGAGCAGCGGCAGCATCACCGCCGCCGCCTGCGGCGCCGGCACGGCCAGCGCCAGCAGCGGCGTGGCCAGCGCACCAAAGCCGCTGGCAAAGCCGCTCTTGGACAACCCCGTGATCAGCACGGCCGGCACGGCCAGCGCATAGAAGAACGGGTCGCTGATGAAGGGCCAGGCAGGGGGCATGCGGTTCGCGGGACGGGAGCGACGCATTGTGGCGGTGCGGCGCCCATAGCAGAAGCTGCTGAGGCAAGGCGCGACGCGCGACGCCCCGCGCATGCCGCCTGCGCCATACTGGCGCGCATGTACACCTTCCGACCCCTCACGTTGCTGCTGGTGGCCGCCGGCCTGGTTGGCGGCTGCACCACGACCGAAAGCTCGCGCGCCATCGAACCCGTCCGCACCGCCTCGGCGTCCACGCCCGCACCGGCCAGCGCCGGCCCGCGCGCGCCCATCGCCGTGGGCAACTTCGACAACCGCTCCAGCTTCGGCCGCGGCATCTTCGCCGACGGCAGCGACCGGCTCGGCTCTCAGAGCAAGACCATCTTGGTGTCGCACCTGCAGCAGAGCAACCGCTTCAGCGTGCTCGACCGCGAGAACTTGGCCGAGGCACGCCAGGAAGCGGCGCTGCGCCAGGCCCCGCAGGCCGTTCGGGGCGCGGACTACCTGGTCACCGGATCGGTCAGCGAGTTCGGCCGCAAGGAGGTGGGCGACCGCGCGCTTTTCGGCCTGCTGGGCCGCGGCAAGACTCAGGTGGCCTATGCGAAGGTGACGCTCAACATCGTCAACCCGCTGACGTCGGAGGTGGTGTACTCGGTGCAGGGCGGCGGCGAGTACACGCTGTCGGAGCGCGAGATCCTCGGCTTCGGCAGCACGGCCAGCTACGACGCCACGCTCAACGGCAAGGTGCTCGACCTGGCCATCCGCGAAGCAGTGGACCGGCTGGTGGCCGGACTGGACAGCGGCGCCTGGAAACCGGCGCGGCCCTGATGAGGCGCGTCCTGCCCGCCCGCGGCCTGCTGGCGATGGCCGCGGTGCTGAGCACCGGCTGCGCCACCCCGCCCGCAACGCTGTACGACTGGGGCACCTACCCGCAGGCGCTGGCCCTGCACCTCAGGCAAAGCGGCGGCGACGCCGCTCGCCAGGCCTCGTGGCTGGAAGAGCAGCTGCAGCGCGCCGCCGGCGCCGCACGTGCCGCGCCGCCCGGGCTGCACGCCCACCTGGCGCTGCTGCACACGCAGCTCGGCAACGAGGCGCTCGCGCTACGCCACCTGCAGGCCGAGAAGGCCCTGTACCCCGAGGCGGGGCCGTACATGGACTTCCTGCTGCGCAATGCCCGACGTGCCACGCCGACGCCGCCCCCGGAGGCCCCGAAGTGAGAGCTGCGGCGCGCATCGTGGCGCTGGCCCTTACCGGCGCGCTGGCAGGACTGCTCGGAGGCTGCGCCAGCGTCGGCTCTCCGCCGCCCGACCCTTGGCCGGCCCTGCGCGAGGCCCGGCCGGCCTCGGTGCTGGTGCTACCGCCGGTGAACAACACCCCCGATGTCGAGGCGCCGGCCAGCGTCATGGCCCAGGCCGTGGTGCCCTTGGCCGAGTCCGGCTACTACGTGCTGCCGGTGGCGCTGGTCAATGAGACGCTGCGCAGCAACGGCGTCCAGGCTGCGCAGGACGCCCACCTGATCGGGCCGCAGCGCCTGCGCGACGTCTTCGGCGCCGACGCCGCCCTGTACCTGGAGGTGCGCGCCTACGGCTCGGTGTACCGCGTCGTCAGCTCCGACGCGGTGGTCACGGTCGACGGGCGGCTGGTGGACCTGCGCGACGGCCGCACGCTCTGGACCGGCAGCGCCAGCGCCAGCAGCGCTGAGCAGCGCGGCGGGCAGCAGGGCGGGCTCGTGGGCCTTCTGCTGCAGGCGGTGATTGAACAGGTGGCGTCTAGCTTCAACGAGCGCAATCACCAGGTGGCCGGCGTGGCGATGCGACGGCTGCTGGGCAGCAACTCGCCGCGTGGCCTGCTGCCGGGCCCGCGGGCGCCGCCACGGCGCTAGTACAGCCCTGGCAGCAGGCGGTGCATGTGCCGGCAGTAGGCCGCGTAGCCGGCGTGGTGCGCGGCGAGCCAGCGCTCCTCCAGCCCTGACTTCGTCAGCAGCACGGCCAGCAGGGCGGCCCAGCCGGCGGCGGCCGGCAGGCTGGTCGCCAGCACGGCCGCCGCGGCGGTCAGCAACAGCATCGCGGCGTACATGGGGTGTCGGATCCGGCGGTAAGGCCCGTGCGCGACCAGGTGCCCGCCCTCGCGCGGCGCCGGATGGATGTTGAAGTTGGCCGGCCGGTTGGCCGCCATCGCGGCAAAACCCAGCGCCGCGCCGGTCGTCGCCAGCACGGCGGTCAGGGCCAGCACGGGCCATGCCGGCCACGGTTGCAGGCCGAGAGCACCCATCACCACCAGGGCCGCCATCGGGCCGAACTGGCAGGGCACCAGCAGCAGGCCCAGACCGCCCGAGTTCGACACCAACCGCG
>JBILSW010000033.1:0-12298 GCA_044371895.1 Rubrivivax sp. | reverse complement strand
TACAGCGTCGGCGCGCACGGCATCATGACGCTCAACGACTTCAAGTCCATCGCGGGCGACCGCAGGATGGGCATCGCCTCGCTGCCGGTGCAGTTGGGCCCGCGTCGCGCCGCCATCGCCGCGGCCGGCACCATGGTGCTGTCGCAGGCGCTGGTCATCGCGCTGCTGCTCGACTGGGGCCGCCCCTGGCACGCCGCGGCCATCGCCGCGCTGGTCGTGGTGCAGGTGCTGATGGCGCGCCGCTTCGTGGCCGCGCCGGTGGAGCGCGCGGTCTGGTTCAGCGGCCTCGGCGTCACGCTTTTCGTGGCCGGCATGCTGGTGAGCGCGTTCGCGCTGCGCGGCCTGTGAGCTGGCTGGCCATCTTCCGCATGGGCCTGGTGCAGATGGCGCTGGGTGCCATCGTCGTGCTCACCACCTCCACGCTCAACCGCGTGATGGTGGTGGAGCTGCAGCTCGCGGCCATGGTGCCGGGCCTGATGGTGGCGCTGCACTACGCCGTGCAGCTCACGCGGCCGCGCATGGGCTTCGGCTCCGACAGCGGTGGCCATCGCACGCCCTGGATCGTGGGCGGCATGGCGGTGCTGGCGCTGGGCGGCTTCGGTGCCGCCGTCGGCACGGCCTGGGCCGCCACGGCGCCCACCGCGGGGCTGCTGCTGGCCGCGGGCAGCTTCGTGCTGGTGGGCCTGGGCGTGTCGGCCACCGGCACCTCGGTGCTGGCGCTGCTGGCCACGCGCGTGCCGCCCGAGCGCCGCGCGGGTGCGGCCACGCTGGTGTGGGTGATGATGATCGTGGGCTTGGCCGGCAGCGCCGGCCTGTCGGGCCACTTCCTCGACCCCTACAGCCCCGAGCGGCTGGTGCAGGTGTCGGGCGTGGTGTCGGCGCTGGCCCTGGCCCTGGCGGTGGCGGCGATCGCCGGCGTCGAGCGCTCGGCGGCGCGCGTGACGGCCCCCAGCCCAGACCGGCCGCCGTTCAGGGCCGCGCTGGCCGAGGTCTGGCGCGAGCCCGACGCCCGCCGATTCACGGTCTTCGTGCTCGTGTCCATGCTCGCCTACAGCGCGCAGGATCTCATCCTCGAGCCCTTTGCCGGCATCCGCTTCGGTTTCTCGCCCGGCGAGAGCACGCAGCTCGCGGGGCTGCAGCACGGCGGCACGCTGGCCGGCATGCTGCTGGCCGCGATGGCCGGGCGGCGCGTGGCCGGCGTGTCGCTGGGCTCGCTCCGGCACTGGATCCTCGGCGGCTGCCTGGCCTCGGCGCTGGCGCTGGGCGGGTTGGTGGCGGGGGCCGTGGTCGGCCCCGGCTGGCCGCTGCGCGCCAATGTGTTCCTGCTCGGCGTGGCCAACGGCGCCTTCTCGATCGCCGCCATCGGCTCCATGATGGCCCTGGCCGGCCAGGGCCGCGAATCGCGCGAGGGTACGCGCATGGGGCTGTGGGGTGCCGCGCAGGCGGTGGGCTTCGCCGTGGGTGGCGTGGCCGGCACCGCCGCCAGCGATCTGGCGCGCTGGGCGCTGGGCTCGCAGGTGGCGGCCTACGGCCTGGTGTTCGCCATCGAGGCGGTGCTCTTCATCGCCGCGGCCGTGCTCGCGCTGCGCATCGCCATGCCCAGGCCGGTGGCCGCTGCCGCACCGCGCCCCGAACCCGCAGCACGCGCTTCGCCGCGCGCAGGAGAAACCGCATGAACGCATCGCAAACCGACCCGCACACCTACGACGCGGTCGTCGTCGGCGGCGGGCCTGCCGGCGCCACGGCGGCTCACGACCTCGCCCGGCAGGGGCTGATCGTGCTGCTGCTCGACCGCGCCGGCCGAACCAAGCCCTGCGGCGGGGCCATCCCGCCCCGGCTGATCAAGGACTTCGAGATCCCCGACCAGCTGCTCGTGGCCAAGGCGCGCTGCGCCCGCATGGTGTCGCCGTCCGACCAACGCGTGGACATCCCCATCGAAGGCGGCTTCGTGGGCATGGTCGACCGCGACGTCTTCGACGAATGGCTGCGCGAGCGAGCCGCGGGCGCCGGCGCCGTGCGCCGCCGTGGCCGCTACACCGGGCTGACGCGCGACGTCGACGGCACCGCCTTGGTGCACTTCGAGACGGATGCCCGCGCCGTGGGCGAAGGCGGCCCGCAGGGCCCGGCGCGCGCCCAGGTGCGGGCGCGCTGCGTCATTGGCGCCGACGGCGCCCGCAGCGAGGTGGCGCGCCAGAACGTGCCCGATGCCGACCGTACCAGCTACGTCTTCGCGTACCACGAGATCGTCGCCAGGCCCGCGAACCCGCCCGCAGGCTACGACCCCAGCCGCTGCGACGTCGTCTACCGCGGTGAGCTTTCGCCCGACTTCTACGGCTGGGTGTTCCCGCACGGCGACACGCTGTCCATCGGCACCGGCAGTGCCGACAAGGGCTTTTCGCTGCGCAACGCCACGGCCAAGCTGCGCGCTGCCAGCGGGCTGGACACCGCGGCCACGCTGCGCCGCGAGGGCGCGCCCATCCCGATGAAGCCGCTGCCGCGCTGGGACAACGGGCGTGACGTGGTGCTGGCCGGCGACGCCGCCGGCGTGGTGGCCCCGGCCTCGGGCGAGGGCATCTACTACGCGATGACCGGCGGCCGCCTGGCGGCCGAGGCCGCGGCCGAATTCCTGCGTACCGGCCAGGCCAAGGCGCTGAAGCTGGCGCGTAAGCGCTTCATGCGCGAGCACGGCACGGTGTTCTGGGTGCTGGGGGTCATGCAGCGCTTCTGGTACGTGAACGACAAGCGCCGCGAGCGCTTCGTGAGCATCTGCCGCGACAAGGACGTCCAGCAGCTCACCTTCGAGTCGTACATGCACAAGAAGCTGGCCCGCAAGAAGCCTATGGCGCACGTGCGGATCTTCTTCAAGGACGTGGCGCACCTGCTGGGCCTCGTCAGGGCCTGACACCTGGGCCACACCTCCACGCGGATGCGCCCCTCTTGCCGGCGCCCTTCACCATGACCCGCCCGCAGGCCGATGTCGCCGAACTCGCGGTGCTCGCGCAGTACGCGCCGCACCTGGCCCAGGCCTTCGCGAGCCTGGCCTGCGACATCGCGCTGGTGATCAACCGCGAAGGCACCATCACCGCCATCGCGCACAACGAGGCGCGCAGCCTGGCCGCGGCGAGCCAGGGCTGGCTTGGCCGCCCGCTCGGCAGCACCGTGACGCCGCAGACACGCCACAAGGTCGAGAAGCTGCTCGCCGACGTGGCGGCCACCGGCATCGCCCAGCGGCGCGAGGTCAACCTCGAGCGCGCCCCCGGTTCAGCCCCGGCCGATGACGAAATCGCCGTGGCCTACACCGCGCTGCGCCTGGGCCCCGACGGTCCGGCACTCGCCGTGGGTCAGGACCTGCGGGCGCTGGCGCGCATGCAGCAGCGCTTCGTGCGCGTGCAGCAGGAACTGGAGCGCGGCTACGTGGCCGCGCTGGCGGCCGAGCGCTCGGGCCCGCGCTCGCTGCCGGGGCTGGACGAAGCCCCGCTCGACGAGGCCTCGCGCGCGGCCTTCGCGACCTGGCTGCTGGCCGAGCGGCAGTCGGGCGACGGGCCGCCGGCCGCGCCGCCCCGCGAGCCGGGGTCTTGAGGCCCGCCGCGGCCCGATGCCGGCCTTCAGGGCCTGACGTCGCCCGCGGCTGGTCGGGCACACTGGCGGGCATGAGCGACACCTCCCAGGGCCCGCTGAAGGGCCTGCGCGTCATTGAGTTCGCCGGCATTGGCCCGGCGCCCCTCGCCTGCATGCTGATGGCCGACCTCGGCGCCGACGTCGTGCGCATTGACCGGCTGGCGCCCAGCGGCCTGGGCCTGGCGCTGGCACCGGGCGACGACGTCAACGCGCGCGGCCGGCGCTCGGTCGCGCTCGACCTCAAGCAGCCGGCCGGCCGCGACGCGGCGATGTGCCTGGTGGCCGGCGCCGACGTGCTGGTGGAGGGCTTCCGTCCAGGCGTGATGGAGAAGCTGGGCCTCGGCCCCGAGCCCTGCCTGGCTGCGAACCCCGGCCTGGTCTACGGCCGCATGACGGGCTTCGGCCAGCAGGGCCCGCTGGCTGCGCGCGCCGGGCATGACCTGAACTACGTCGCCCTTACTGGCCTGCTCAACGCCATCGGCCCTGCCGGTGGCGCGCCGCTGCCGCCGCTGAATCTGGTGGGCGACTACGGCGGCGGCGCGCTGTTCCTGGCCTTCGGCGTGATGGCCGCCCTGTGGGAGCGGCAGCGCTCCGGCTGCGGCCAGGTGGTGGACGCCGCGATGGTGGACGGCGCCGCGGCGATGGGTTCCATCTTCTGGGGCCTGCACGCGGCCGGCCAGTGGCGGCCCGAGCGGGGCAGCAACCTGCTCGACGGCGGCGCGCCCTTCTACGCCTGCTACGAAGCCGCCGACGGCCGCTGGATGAGCCTGGCGGCGCTGGAGCCCAAGTTCTTCGCCGAGGCCGTGGGCGTGTTGGAGCTGGACTCTGCCTGGCTGCCGCGTCAGTACGAGCGCCGCGCCTGGCCGGCGCTGCGCGAGGCCATCGCGGCGGCCTTCCGCACCCGCACGCAGGCCGGCTGGACGGAGCGCTGCGCCGCCAGCGACGGCTGCATCACGCCCGTGCTCGACTTCGACCAGGCCGCCCAGCACCCGCATGCCCGGGCGCGCGAAGGCTTCGTCGAGGTCGCCGGCCGGCTGCAGCCGGCCCCGGCGCCGCGTTTCTCGCGCACGCCCGCGCCACGGCCCCGCCCGGCGCCCGAGCCGGGGGCCCACAGCGAGGCCGTGCTCGCCGAGGCCGGCCTCGACGTCACCGCGCTGCGCGCCGCGGGGGTGCTGCGATGAGCCCCGACCGCGCCCCGCCGCACGCCACGCCCGCCGACGCGCGGCGTGCCGCCTCGCTGATCCTGCTGCGCGACGGCGAGCACGGCCTGGAGGTGCTGATGCTGCGCCGCGCCGAGCGCGACGGCGACATGCGCAGCGGCGTCACAGTGTTCCCGGGCGGCGTGCTCGACCCGCGCGACCGCGAGGCCCATGGCCGCGTGCACGGCGCCGACGACGCCACGCTCAGCGCCCGCCTGGGCCTGCCCGAGGGCGGCCTGGACTACGCCATCGCGGCTGTGCGCGAGACCTTCGAGGAGGTCGGTCTGCTCATCGCGCGCGAGGCTGACGGCCGGCCCGTCACCCCGGCCCGCGCCCAGGCGCTGGCGCCCTGGCGCGACCGCCTGCATCGCAACGAGGCCAGCGTGCCGATGCTCTGCGACGCCGCCGGACTGACGCTCGACCTGAGCGGCCTCGTCTATCACAGCCACTGGCTCACGCCGCCGGGCTCGCCCAAGCGCTTCGACACGCGCTTCTTCATCACCGCGGCGCCGGAGGGCCAGCAGGCCGTGCCCGACCTGGGCGAGGCCGTGGAGCTGATGTGGCTGACCCCCGCCGAGGCGCTGTCGCGCGAGCGCGGGCTCAAGCTGCTGCCGGTGACCGAGGTCACGCTGCGCGAGCTGTCGGCCTTCGGCGACGCGGCTGCGGCGCTGGCGGCCTCGCGGGCGCGCTCGGCCGTGCCCTGCGTGATGCCGCGGCGCGCGCTGCGCGGTGGGCGGCCCACGGTGGTGCTGCCGCACGAGCTGCCCTATGCCGAGATCGGCCGCCTCGACCCTGAGGGCCGGGCCGATGAGCTGGCCGAACTGCTGCCAGGCCGCCTGGTGTGGCTGTCGCCGCGCGTGGCGCGCCTGACCGCTCCTAACCCCGGGCCGATGACGGGCCCCGGCACCAACAGCTACCTGGTCGGCAGCGGCCGCCACTGGGTGGTGATCGACCCCGGCCCGGCGCTCGAGACCCATTTGCGGGCGCTGGTGGCTGCGCTGCCGGCGGCCGCTGATGGCCGCCCGGTAGCCATCCTGGCCACGCACACCCACCGCGACCACTCGCCTGCCGCCGCGCCCCTGGCTGCCGCCACGGGCGCGCCGGTGTGGGGCCGCCGGCCCCGCCACCCGATGTGGCAAGACGACAGCTTCCGCCCCGACCACGAACCCGCCGACGGCGAACGGCTCGAACTCGGCGAAGGCGTCACGCTGCACGCCGTGCACACGCCGGGCCATGCCAGCAACCACCTGTGCTGGTGGCTGGAGCAGGAGCGGTTGCTCTTCACCGGCGACCACGTCATGCAGGGCTCCACCGTCGTCATCAACCCGCCCGATGGCGACATGGCGGCCTATCTGCGCTCGCTGCTGGCGCTGCGCCAGGCGCACGACACCGGCGCGCGGCCGCTGGAGTGGCTGGCCCCCGGGCACGGCTTCCTGGTCGCCGACCCGCCGGCGGTGCTGGACGCGCTGGTGGCCCACCGCCTGCGGCGCGAGGCCAAGGTGGTGGCGGCCCTGGGGGCCACGCCATGCCCGCTTGAGGCGCTGCTGCCCCGCGTGTACGACGACGTGCCGGCGGCGCTGCACGACGCGGCCGCGCGCTCGCTGCTGGCGCACCTGCTCAAGCTGCAGGGCGAGGGGCGCGCCGTGCAGTCCGCCGAGGGCTGGTCAGGGGGACTCTGATCCCGACGGGTCGGCATCGCGCCAGGTGCCGTCCAGCAGCACCTGGTGCGGCCGGAACTGCGCCTTGTAGGCCATCTTCGGGCTCTGCGCGATCCAGTAGCCCAGGTACACGTGCGGCAGCTTCAGGATGCGCGTCTGCTCGATCTGCCACAGCACGCTGTAGGTGCCGTAGCTGGTGTGCGGCTCGGGCTCGTAGAAGGTGTAGACGGCCGAGATGCCATCGGACAGCACGTCGAGGATGCTCACCATCTTCAGCGCGCCGCCCTGGCCGTCGGCCGCGGGCTCGCGGAACTCCACCAGGCGCGAGTTGACGCGGCTCTGCAGCAGGAACTGCGTGTACTGGTCGACGCTGTCCTGGTCCATGCCGCCACCGGCGTGGCGGCCGCTCTGGTAGCGCAGGTAAAGCTGGTAGTGCTCGGGCACGAAGCCCAGTCGCAGCACGCGCGACTGCAGCGCCCCGTGCTGGCGCTGCGCTCGCTTCTGGCTGCGCGTGGGCCGGAAGCGCTCCACAGGCACGCGCAGCGGCACGCAGGCGCGGCAGCCGTCGCACCAGGGCCGGTAGGTGAACATGCCGCTGCGCCGGAAGCCGTTGGCGACCAGGCCCGAGTAGGTCTCGGCGTGGATCAGGTGGCTGGGCGTGGCAACCTGCGAGCGCGCCTGCCGGTCGGGCAGGTAGCTGCAGGGGTAAGGGGCCGTCGCATAGAACTGCAACGACCGCAGCGGCAATTCCTTGGGGTGCGTCACGCGGAGTCGGGCGGGAGCGTGGCGGGCGGCTCCAGCAGCAGCGCCCAATCCGCCGGATCATAGTTCCAGGCCTCGGGGCCCTCGGCCCCCGAGCTGCGGGCCACATGGGCCAGGAAGGCCTCGCGCGGCACCTCGCGCGCGCCCAGGCTGGCAAGGTGCCGCGTGTTCTGCTGGCAGTCGATCCAGGCGATGCCGTGGCGGCGGCAGGCCGCCACCAGCGCCGCCAGCGCGATCTTGCTGGCGTCGGTGGCGTGCGAGAACATCGACTCGCCATAGGCCATGCGCCCCACCTGCACCAGGTACAGCCCGCCCGCCAGCCGGCCCTTCACCCAGGTTTCTGCGCTGTGCACGCGGCCCATGGCGCCCCAGGCGACGTAGGCGTCGCGCACCTCGGGCACGATCCAGGTGCCATCCTGGCCCTCGCGCGGGGTGAGCGCGCAGGCGTCGATGACGGTGGCAAGGTCGTGGTCGAAGCGGATCTCGCAGCCGGGCGTGCGCAGGAAGCGGCGGAGGGTCTTGCGCAGAGTGTGCGAAAGCCGGAACTCCGCCACCGGCAGCACCATGCGTGGGTCCGGGCTCCACCACAGTGGCGGCTGGCCCGGGCTGTACCAGGGGAAGATGCCGGCGCGGTAGGCCTCTTCCAAGCGTGCCGGCGTGACGCGGCCGCCGGCCGCGACAAGCCCCGGCGCCTCGGTGCCGGGGCCCAGCGCCACCGAGGGATGCGGCAAGGGCTGCGTGTCGTCGATCCAGCGTATCAGCGACATGGGGACCAGGGCGCCGCGTTCAGCGGTCCGCGAGCGTCTTCCAGAGGAAAGCGTACTCGATGGCCTGCATCCGCGCCCGCTGCGCGTTGTCGGCGGCGCCGCCGTGGCCGCCCTCGATGTTCTCCCAGTACCACACGCGGTGCCCTTGCTCGAGCATGCGCGCCGCCATCTTGCGGGCATGGCCCGGGTGCACGCGGTCGTCGCGCGTGCTGGTGACGAACAGCACGGGCGGCAGCTTCTGCGTCGGCCGCACGTTCTGGTACGGGCTGTACCGGGAGATGAAGTCCCAGTGCTCGGACTTGTCGGGGTCGCCGTACTCGGCCATCCAGCTCGCGCCGGCCAGCAGCCGGTGGTAGCGCCGCATGTCCATCAGCGGCACCTGGCAGACCACGGCGCCGAACAGCTCGGGCCGCTGCAGCATCACCGCGCCCACCAGGAGGCCGCCGTTGCTGCCGCCCTCGATGCCCAGGTGGGCCGGGCTCGTCACGCGGTCGCGGATCAGGGCCTCGGCCACCGCGGCGAAGTCGTCGAAGCTCCGCTGCTTGCGCGACAGGATGGCCGCCTGGTGCCAGGCCGGCCCGAACTCGCCGCCGCCCCGGATGTTGGCCAGCACAAAGACGCCGCCCTGCGACGTCCAGGCGCGGCCGATGCCGCCGCTGTACCAGGGCTGCATCGGCACCTCGAAGCCGCCATAGCCGTACAACAGCGTGGGATTGCGGCCGTCGGCGGTGGCGCCGCGCGGCCAGACGACGAAGTAGGGCACCTTCGTGCCGTCGGCGCTGGTGGCGAAGCGCTGCTCCACGCGCATGCCGGTGGCGTCGAAGAAGCTCGGGCGAGCCTTCAGCTTCTCGCGGGCGTCGGTGCCCGTGCGGCCCAGCCACAGCGTGTCGGGCTGCAGGAAGTCGGCGCTGTCCAGCAGGTAGTGCTCGGCCAGCGGGTCGGCCTGGCTCATGGGGTCGTGCAGCGTGCCCACGAGCAGACGCCCGGGATGGGGCGCCTTCACCGCGCGTCGCGTCCAGACCGCGCCGGCGCGCGCCGGCGGGCTCCACTCCTCGAGCCGGCTCGCCACGTCGTCCAGCAGGTTCAGGATGATGCGGCTTCGCGTGGTGGCCGTGCCCGCCAGCGACCGCGTGGCGGTGGGCGTGAACAGCGCCGACCACGCGGCCTTGCCGCCCAGGAACGCGCCCGCCTCGGCCACCAGCAGCGAGCCGCGCGGGAAGCGGCGGCCCTGCGACGTCCACTCGCTGCGCAACTCCATCAGCACGTGGCGGCGCCAAAACCACAGCGTGGCGTCGGCCGGCTTCTCCAGCGGCACCAGCCCGTCGCCGCGGCGCAGCGCCATCTCCGAGGTGTAGAAGTCGGGCGCGCGGAAGAACACCGTGCGCTCGAAGCCGGGCGTGCGGTCGACGCTGACGAAGGCGTACACGTCCTCGGTGCGGCCCTCGAACGCTGTCCTGGCCTCGGCCAGCGGCGTGCCGCGCTTCCAGTGCTTGACGACCCGCGGGTAGCCGCTGGCCGTGAGCGAGCCCGGGCCGAAGTCGGTGCCGACCCAGACGGCGTCGCGGCCGTCCCAGGCCACCTGGGTCTTCGCCTCCGGCAGCACATAGCCACCCTCGGCGGCGGGCACGAAGCGCTTGCGGACGAGGTCGAACTCGCGCACCACCGTGGCGTCGGCGCCGCCTCGCGACAGCATCAGAAGGCAGCGGTCGTGCTCGGAGTCCGCGCAGACGGCGCTGCTCCAGACCCAGTTCTCGCCCTCGGCCCTGCCCAGCGCGTCGAGGTCGAGCACCGTTTCCCAGGCCGGCTGCGGCTTGCGGTACTCCTCCAGCGAGGTGCGCCGCCAAAGGCCGCGCGGGTTGGCGGCGTCGCGCCACAGGTTGTAGAAGTGGCTGCCGATGCGGCTGACGTGTGGGATCTGCTCGCGCGAGTCCAGCACCTCGCGGATGGTCTTCTCGCGCTCGGCGAAGCCGGGGCGCGCCATCAGCGCGGCCTCGGTGGCCGCGTTGCGCTCGCGCACCCAGGCCAGGGCGCGCTCGCCCATGACGTCTTCGAGCCAGAGGTGGGGGTCGGTGTCGGTGCTCATGGGGGCGGCAGAGGTGGGTGCCGCGAGCGGCATGTGCAGCGGCAGGCACAGCAGGGCCAGGGCGGCCAGGACGGCCCGGAAACAGGGTTTCGGCGTCATCGCACCTCGGGCCAAAGGCGGTGGGGTTGGACTTCGATCGACTGGGACGGGTCGGCCACCCAGACGAGGCCGTCCTGCACCGTCACCTGCAGCTGCATCGAGCGCTGGGCCAGGCCGGCCAGGGCCTGGCTCTGCGCTGACGGCAGCTGCCACACCACCAAGTTCGCCAGCCGCGTGACCTTGCCCCGCAGCGCCGACCACCACACCGGCACGCTGCTCGCGTAGGCGAACACGCTCACGCGGTCGGCGCGGCCGCAGGCCTTGGCCAGGCGGCGGTCGTCGGGCTGGCCGACCTCCACCCATTGCAGCAGCTGGCCGGAGAGGTCGTGCTGCCACAGGTCGGGTTCGTCGGCGTCGGACAGGCCGCGCGCCGCCTGCAGCGCGTCGGCGCCGTCGCCGCCGTCGGCCAGCAGCGCGTGTGCCAGCACCCGCACCATGAGCCGCTCCTCGGTTTCGGAGGGGTGGAGGGCCAGCGTCAGCTGGTGCGTGGCGTAGACGCTGCGATCCATGTCGGCCACCTGCACGGCGGCCTTGTAGATGGTGGACTTCAGCGCCATGGCGCGTTCCGTGAACGGGGCATCGGTGTCCGGCGGGCCAGGGGCTCCGCCGCGGGGCAGGGTGCGGGCCGGCACTGTGCCACAGGCGCTGCGTGCGCCGCGGCGGCAGGGCCCCGCGCCATCAACGCTGTTCGAGGCGGGTCTTCAGCGTGGCCAGGCTGTCGTCGAAGTCGCCGCCCACGCGGCGGTCGGCGAACAGGGCCACCCAGCGGAACATGGGGTTGCCGCCCATGTCGCCGCGCATGATCCATCGCAGTTCGGTGCCCCCGGCGGCCGGGGAGAGCAGCATCTCGCCCCTGGACACGCCGCCGAAGCCCTCGAACGACAGCTCATAGGCCAGGCGCCGCGCCGGCTCGGCGGCGGTGAAGCGCATGCGTCCGTTGCCTTCGGTGGCGCTCGTCCACGACCACGCGGCGCCAGCGCCGCTGGGCTCGCCGTCGTAGCGGATCTGGATGGCCGGGTCGCGCCGCGTCCACACCGACCAGTCCTTCCAGCGGCGGGGATCTG
Source organism: Rubrivivax sp. (assembly GCA_044371895.1). Taxonomy (GTDB): domain Bacteria; phylum Pseudomonadota; class Gammaproteobacteria; order Burkholderiales; family Burkholderiaceae_C; genus Rubrivivax. The sequence continues at coordinate 1,048 of JBILSW010000033.1, read as the reverse complement.
CCACCTGCTCGAACACGCGCTCGGCCGGTGCGGCGATCACGGTGCGGCGCTCGACCTCGAAGCGGCCCGACAGCAGGAGGCTGCCGACCGTCAGCACCAACCCTAGTACCGCCACGGCGGTGAACAGGGCTCTCAGCAGCGTCTTGAACATCATGGCATCCGGCAGCGTCACCGAGGGCGGGCTGGAAGTGTGGCCGGGGCTCGCCGCTGGGGCAAGGGTGGCAGAATCCGCCGCCTTCCCGTTCTGCGACCGCCCGTCGCGCCCCGGCCCTGGGGTTCCCCCACGGAACCTCCTGCGCGTCCGGCGGTCGATGCTCCGACCGAGTCCGAGGTACCTCTCCGCATGAAGCTCACATCGCTGCTGTTGCTGCTGGCCGGCACCGCCTTGCCCCTGTCACACGCCGCGGCGCAGACGGCCACCACCCCGGCGCGCCCCGCGGCCAAGCCTGCCGAGCCGGCCACGAAGTCCGCCACGAAGCCCGCCGCCCCGGCGGCCCCCGCCGCTGCGGCCGACCGAACGGCCACCCTCGGCGGCGGCACCGGCACGGTGTCGCGCCAGCCCATCCTTACCCGCGACGAACTTCGCGAGTGCCTGAGCCAGGAGCAATCCATCCGCACCCGCCTGGCCGAGCACCAGGGCGCACGCGCGCCGCTGGATCGCGAGCGCGATGACATCCGGGCCAGGCAGGACGCGCTGCGTGCCGAAAGGCAACAGGTCGATATCGTGGTCGCTCGCGCCAGCGAGTTCCGCGGCCGCTCGGAGGCCCATGCCCAGCGCGTGGCGCAATGGAACCGCGAGATGGAGGCCTTCAACGCCCGACCGCCCTCGGGCTCGGCCGGCGAGCGTGAACGCGTCCGGCTCAACAGCGAGCGCGATTCGCTGCAGAAGTCGCAGGCGGAACTCGAGACAGAGCGCGTCGCCTTGGCTGCCGACAACGAGCGCACCGTCGTGCCCTTCAACGCGAAGGTCAAGCAGGTCGAGGCCGTCGTGCAGGAGTGGAACGCCCGCAACCAGGCCTGGAACGAGGCCGGTGCACGACTCGAAGGC
>JBILSW010000032.1:0-12304 GCA_044371895.1 Rubrivivax sp. | reverse complement strand
GCCGCGGCACCCCGCCCTGCGAGGTGACCTTCGGCGACGTCTTCACCATGCAGCCCTTCGGCAACAGCCTGGTGGTGATGACGCTCACCGGCGCCGAGATCAGGCAGATGCTCGAGGACCAGCAGCGCCCGGGGCGCGAGCAGCCCAGCTTCCTGCTGCCGTCGAAGTCGCTGAGCTACCGCTGGGTGGCCAAGGCCCCGTACGGCCAGCGCGTGCAAGACCTGCGCATCGACGGCCAGCCGGTGGACCCCGCCGCCACCGTCCGCTTCACCGTCAACAGCTTCATGGCCGACGGCGGCGACGGCCTGAGCCTGCTGCGCCAGGGCCGCGACCGCCTGGGCGGCGAGCTCGACATCGACGCGCTGGTGAGCTTCCTGAAGACCACGCCCGGCCCCAGCCCCGACGACCGCATCGTCGTCGTCAACGACTGACCGTGTCGCGCCCGCCCGCCGAGATCATCCGCACCAAGCGCGACGGCAGCGCGCTGGCCGACGCCGACATCGGTGACTTCGTCCGCGGCCTCGTCGACGGCGGCTGGAGCGACGCGCAGGCCGCAGCGCTGGCCATGGCCATCGTCTGCCGCGGCATGACGCCGTCCGAGACGGCGGCGCTCACCCGCGCCATGACGCACTCGGGCCGCGTGCTGGACTGGGCCGCGGCTCGGCTGGGCAAGCCGGCGCTGGACAAGCACAGCACCGGCGGCGTCGGCGACAAGCTCAGCCTGATGCTGGCGCCGATGCTGGCCGCCTGCGGCGCCGTGGTGCCGATGATCAGCGGCCGCGGCCTGGGCCACACCGGCGGCACGCTCGACAAGCTCGAGGCGCTGCCGGGCCTGGACGTGAACCAGGACGACGCCGGCTTCGAGCGCGTGCTGCGCGCGGCCGGCTGCGCCATCGTCAGCGCCGGGCCCACGCTGGCGCCGGCCGACCGGCGCCTCTACGCCATCCGCGACCTCACGGCCACGGTGGAGAGCGTGCCGCTGATCACCGCCAGCATCCTGAGCAAGAAGCTCGCGGCGGGGCTCGACGCGCTGGTGCTCGATGTGAAGTGCGGCAGCGGCGCCTTCATGCGCGACGAGGCCGATGCGCGCGCCCTGGCCCAGAGCCTGGTGCGGGTGGCCGGCGAGGCGGGGTTGCGCGCCCGCGCGCTCGTCACCGGGCACGACGGCGTGCTGGGCACCACGGCGGGCAACGCGCTGGAGCTGCGCGAGGCCGTCGACTTCCTCACCGGCCGCATCGGCCCCGGGGCCGACGAGCCGGTGCAGCGCGAGGTGACGATGGCGCTGGGCGCCGAGCTGCTGCAGCTGGCCGGCCTGGCCGCCGATGGCGACGACGCGCGCGCGCAACTGCAGCGGGCGCTGGCCGGCGGCGCGGCCGCCGAGCACTTGGCGCGCATGGTGCGCGCGATGGGCGGGCCGCCGGACGTGCTGGCCGATGCCCGGCTGCCGGCGGCGCCGGTGCAGCGGCCGGTGCCCGCGCCGCGCGACGGCGTCGTGGCGGCCATGGACGTGCGCGCGCTGGGCCTCGCGGTGGTGGCGCTGGGCGGCGGGCGACGGCAGGCGGGCGACGCCGTCGACCCGCGCGTCGGCCTCTCGGCGGTGCTGCCGCGCGGGCGCCGGGTGCAGGCCGGCGAGCCGCTGGCCGTGGTGCACGCCGCCGGCGAAGCCGCGGCCGACGCGGCGGTGGCCGCCGTCCAGGGGGCGATCGGCCTCGCCGACGAGGCCGCCGCGCCGCCAGCGGCCGTGCTGAGCGTACTGGGCTGAAGCCGGGGCGTGGGCCGGGGACCAGGCTTGCCGAGGGCCCCGAAGCGAAGGACCGGAACCTGCAGGCAGGGCTTCGACAGGCTCAGCCCGAACGGAACCTCTGCTCCCCGTTCACCCTGAGCCCGGGACCGAGCTTGTCGAGGGCCGCGAGTCGAAGGGCCGTGGCCTCAGCGCAGTGGCGCCACCGCCCCGGGTACGCCGGCCAGGAAGCCCATCACCGCCTGCAGCGCGGCGCCGCGCAGGTCGTCGCGCTCGACCAGCAGCGCGTGCCGGCCCTCGGCGAGCCGCCAGCCGGTGCAGCGGCCGCCGGCCGTGCCGGCGTTGACGTGGGCACAGAACGTCACCTGGGCCTGCGGCTCGACCACCGTGTCCTCGCCGCCCTGCAGCAGCAGCACCGGCACCGCGATGCGGCCGGCCTGCGGGCCGCGCGCGTCGCGCGCGCCGCGGCAGGCCTGGGCCACCCAGCGCAGCGTGGGGCCGGCCACGCGCGCGTCGTAGTGGCCGCAGTGCGGGCCCTCGCAAGTGGCGGTGCGGTCCGCCCAGCGGCGGGTCATGCGCTCGCGGCTGTGCGACATGCCGGACAGGCCGGCCTCGGGGTCGGCCTCGAAGGCGGCGCGCTCGGCCTCGAAGCCGGGGCCCTGCACGCGCAGGCTCGACAGCCACGGCAGCGGCACCGGCAATCCGGTGGCGCTGTCCGCGCACCAACTGCGCAGCACCGACGCCGCACCGTCCTCGGCGACGCGGGGCTCGTGCATCGGCGTCACCAGCGCGGCGCGCGCCAGCGGCGTCTGCGCGCCGCGCCGCGCCAGGTGCAGCGAGACCACCGCGCCGCCCATCGAGTGCGCCAGCGCCACCAGCGGCCCGCCGCGGCCGGCACGCCGGGCCTGCACCAGGGCGACGAAGCCCTCCAGGTCCTCGACCAGGTGGTCGAAGTCGTCGAGGTAGCCCTTGCTGGCGTCTTCCGGGTCGGTCAGCAGCCGGGTCGAGAAGCCCTGCCCGCGGTGGTCGTGCACGTACACCGACCAGCCGTTGCGCACCAGGTCGTGGATGACCTCCTGATACATCGCCAGCCCCTCGGTGAAGCCGGGCACCACGATCACGGCGCCGCGGCTTTCCTGCCGGTGCTCGTAGGCGCGGTAGTGGATGCGCACCGAGCGCCCGAACCAGCCCGTCGGCCGGCCCTCGAAGGAGCCGACCGTGCGCTCGGCCCACTGCATCGTGTGCGCCTCGATGGCCCGCCCGTCGTGTCCGGCGAAGCGCGACTCCTCGCTCAGCTCGAAGGCGGCCGCGGGCTGCGCCGGCAGCGGCGCAAAGCCCGGCGCGTCGTGCGCCCGGGCCCCGGCCAGCAGCAGCGCCCCGGCCAGGGCCAGCAGTGCGGCGCACGCCGGCATGCCGAATGGAAGTCGCATGCCCGGCAGTATGGCGCCGCGGCACCGCGCGGGCGCGGAGGCCGCGCTGCGGCGGCCGCCCGCATGCCCCCACGCCGGCAGCCTTCATCGCCGCCGTGTCAGCCTAGCGGCCATGGACTCCCTTTCTCAGGCCGCCCTGGGCGCGGCGGTGGTCGTGGCCGTGATGCAGCGGCGCACGGCGGTCTGGAAGGCCGCCGCCTTCGGCGCCGTGGCCGGCACGCTGCCCGACCTGGACGTGTTCATCGACCACGGCGACGCCGTGCTCGACATGGTGCTGCACCGCGCCGAGACGCATGCGCTGTTATGGCTCACCCTGTTCTCGTTACCGCTGGGCTGGGCCATGGCGGCACTGGCGCGCGAGCGGCCGCAGTGGCGGCGCTGGTGGCTGGCGGCCTGGCTGGCGCTGGTCACGCACCCGCTGCTCGATGCGATGACGGTCTACGGCACCCAGCTTTTCCTGCCCTTCAGCAGCACGCCCGTGGGCGTGGGCAGCCTGTTCATCATCGACCCCGCCTACACGCTGCCGCTGCTGCTGGGCGTGCTGGCCGCGGTGGCGCTGGGGCGCCGCGCGTCGGCGCTGAAGGCCAACGCCGCGGGCCTGGTGCTGAGCACGGCCTACATCGGCTGGAGCGTCGCTGCGCAGGCCCACGTCGAGGCCATGGCGCGCGAGTCCCTGGCCGCGCAGGGCCTGGCCGCCGACCGGCTGCTCGTCGTGCCCACGGCCTTCAACACCGTGTTGTGGCGGGTGGTGGCGGTCGACGAGGCCGGCAGCGCCTACCGCGAAGGCTTCTACTCGCTGCTCGACGCGCCCGCGCCTCCGGCGCAGCGCATCGCCTTCGACCGCTTCGAGCGCGGCAACACCCTGGCCGCCGAGGCCGCCGGCATCGAGCCCGTGCGCCGCATCCAGGCCTTCAGCGACGGCTTCTGGGCGATGTCCGAGCAGGGCGGCCGCGTGCGCATCGCCGACCTGCGCATGGGCCAGGAGCCCAGCTACACCTTCGCCTTCGCGGTCGCCGAGCGCGGCAGCCCGCTGCGCCCGCTGCAGCCCACCGAGCGCGTGGGCCGGCGCCCGGACCCCGACACCGGCCTGCCCTGGCTGTGGCGGCGGCTGCAGGGCGAGCGGCTGCCGCCGCCGCGCTGACAAGCCCCCGCCCGTCGCGTCCGGGCCCTGTTTCGTCGCAAGGCCGGCGTGGCGGACGCCGGCGTCACTAGCATCGCGACACCGCGACATCCGGAAGCCCACCCATGACCCGACCCGACCCGCTGCGCCGCGCCGCGCTCCTCACCGCCGCCGCGCTGCCGGCTTCGCTGCTGCTGCCGCGCAGCGTGCTGGCCCAGGCCGCCGCCGCGGCGCTGTCGTCGCAGCCGCCGGGCCTGCCGGTGGCCGCGGTGCGCAACGTGCCCGAGACCTTCTTCGGCACCACCGTCGACGACCCCTACCGCTACTTCGAGGACACCAAGGCACCCGAGGTGGCGGCCTGGATGAAGGCGCACAGCGACCATGCGCTGGCCACGCTCAAGCGCATCGGCGGCCGCGACGCGTTGCGCCGCCGGCTGGAGGAGATCGACGCCAGCGCCTCGGCGCGCGTGGCCGAGGTGCAGCGCTGCCCCGGCGATTGGCTGTTCTACCAGCGCCGCGGCGCCAGGGACGACCAGTTCAAGCTCTGCGTGCGGCAGGGCCTGCAGGGGGCCGAGCGCGTGCTGTTCGACCCCGAGGCGCTGAAGAAGGCCACCGGCACCCCGCACGCCATCAACTGGTACTCCGCCTCGCCCGACGGCCGCCGCGTGGCGCTGGGCGTGTCGGCCGGCGGCGACGAAGACGCCTCAATGCGCGTGCTCGACGTGAAGACCGGCCGCCGGCTCGGGCCCGTCATCGAGCGCACGCAGTTCGGCGGCATCAGCTGGTCGCGCGACGGCCGGCAGATCTACTTCCACCGCTTGCAGGCGCTCAAGAAGGGTGCGCCGCCCACCGACAAGTACCAGCGCAGCATGGCCTGCGTGATGCCGGTCGGCGGCAACGAGGCCAGCATCCGCGTGCTGCTGCGGGCCGGCGACAAGGCACCGATCGACATCCCGGCGACCGAGTTCCCGGTCATCGAGATCCTGCCCGACGGCCGCGCCATCGCCAGCGTCATGGATGGCGTGTCGCCCGAGTTCGCGGCCTGGCACAGCACCGAGGCCGCCATCCGCGCCGGGCAGCCGGCGTGGACGCGGCTGTGCGGCAAGGAAGACGCCGTGACCTCGATGGCGCTGATGGGCGACCGCGTCTACGCGATGACACACCGCGGCGCGCCGCGCTACAGGCTGGTGGGTGGGCGCCTGGCCGGCTTCGACACCGCCACCGCGGCGACGCTGGTGCCCGAAAGCGCGCGCGTGCTGGGCAGCCTGGCCGCCGCCGCCGACGCGGTGTACTTCGACGTGCGCGACGGCAACGTCAAGCGCCTGTTCAAGCTCGCGCCAGCCGACGGCGCGGCGCCGCAGGAAGTGGCGCTGCCGGTGCTGGGCTCGTTCTCGCTGGCCGGCGTCGACCCCACGCTGCCGGGCGTGCTGGTCGACCTGCAGAGCTGGACGCGCGCGCGCCAGATCTTCGCCGTCGGCACCGACGGCCGCGTGGCCAACACCGGCCTGCAGCCCTCGGGCCCGTTCGACGCGCCGGGCAACGTCACCGCCACCGAAGTGATGGTAAAGAGCCACGACGGCGCGATGGTGCCGATGAGCATCATCCACCGCAACGGCACGCCGCTGGACGGCAGCAACCCCACCATCCTGTACGGCTACGCCAGCTACGGCATCACCGAGGAGCCCTTCTTCAGCCCCAGCCGCCTGGCCTGGATGGACGCCGGCGGCGTGTTCGCCGTGGCCAACCCGCGCGGCAGCGGCGTGTTCGGCAAGGACTGGCACGAGGCCGGCAAGCAGGCCACCAAGCCCAACACCTGGCGCGACTTCATCGCCTGCGCCGAGCACCTGGTGGCCGAGAAGTGGACGCGGCCCTCGCGGCTGGCCATCTGGGGCGGCAGCGCCGGCGGCATCCTGGTGGGCATGGCCATGGCCGAGCGGCCCGACCTGTTCGCGGTGGTGATGCCGGGCGTGGGCTGCATGGACATGGTGCGCGCAGAGACCACGCCCAACGGCGTGCCCAACATCCCGGAGTTCGGCAGCCGCCGCACCGAACCCGGCTTCCGGGCGCTGCTGGCCATGAGCACCTACCACGCCATCCGGGACGGCGTGAAGTACCCCGCCGTGCTGCTGACGCACGGCGTGAACGACCCGCGCGTGGAGGTGTGGAACACCACCAAGGCGGCGGCACGCCTGATGGCCGCCAGCACCAGCGGCCGGCCGGTGCTGATGCGGCTGGACTACGCCAGCGGCCACGGCATCGGCGACACCAAGGCCCAGGTGCTCGACGAACGCGCCGACACCTTCGCCTTCGTGCTGTGGCAGACCGGCATGCCGGGCTGGGAGCTGGCGGGGGCGCCGGCCCGCTGACACCGGGCCGCGGGCCGGGGCCTCGTCAGCTGAGGGCCTTCAGGCCGCCGTCTTGCGGCGGCAGCGCCGCGCACCGCTGCTTGCCGGGTGGCAGCGGGTGTGGGAGCATTTCCCACGGTGCCCAGGCGACCGTCGTCGCCTGGTGGGCTGCGCCAGCCACCCGCCGCTTCCTCGCCCTGCTCGCCCTGCCCGCCGTGTCCTCCCCGCCGCCGCCCACCCCCGCCCCCACGCTGGTGCTCGACCGCGTGCTCGCGCTGCTGGGCCCGCTGGTGCGGCTGCTGCTGCGCCACGGCGTCACCTACCCGGTGTTCGCGGCGGCGCTCAAGCGCGTCTTCCTGCGCCAGGCGCAGGCCGAGCTCGCCGGCCGCGGCATGGCCGACACCGACAGCGCCGTCTCGCTGCTGTCGGGCGTGCACCGGCGCGACGTGCGCACGCTCACCCGCGGCGAGGCCGCCGAGCCGGCGAGCGCACCGCCGCCCACGCTGGGCCTGGCCGCGCAGGTCGTGGCGCGCTGGCTGCACGACCCCGTCTTCCAGCACCCCGACGGGCGGCTGCGCGTGCTGCCGCGCGAGGGCCCGGGCGGCTTCGGGGCGCTGGTCGCGGGCGTCAGCCGCGACGTGCGCCCCAAGGCCGTGCTCGACGAGCTGCTGCGCCTGGGCGTGGTCGACGAGACGGACGACGGCCTGGCGCTGTCGCGCAGCGGCTTCGCGCCGCGCGCCGGCTTCGACGAGGCGCTGTGGCTGAGCGCGCAGAACCTGCACGACCACGCTGCGGCCGCGGTCGCCAACCTCAGCGGCCCGCGCACGCGGCCCGGCGGGTTCCTGGAGCAGGCGGTGTTCGTCGACGAGATCACCGCCGAGTCGGCCGAGCGGCTGCACGACGTCTCGGTCGAGGCCTGGCGCCGCGCCTTCGCGCTCGTGATGGCCGAGGCGCAGGCGCGCTTCGACGCGGATGCCGCCGCCGCCCCGCGCGAGGCGCGGCGCCACCGCGCGCGCTTCGGCGTGTACTTCCACAGCGAACAGGAGACACCATGAAGCCGCTGCCGCGCACACCCGCCGTGCTGCTGCTGGCCGTCGCCGCGTGCCTGACCGCGCTGCTGGCCGCCTGCGGCCCCGGCGTGGGCGGCTCGGGCACCGGCCTTGAGCCCGGCGCGCCCCCGGGCACGGCCTCGCTGCCGACACCGTCCCTGCACGCCGACGGCGCCGACGGCCGGCAGGTGCAGGCCGTGCTCGAGGGCAGCCGGCTGCGCGTGGACGCCGCCTGTCCGCGCCTGCGCTTCGAGGGCACCTGGGACGGGGTCTCCGCCGGCCCGCTGCGCTTCGACGGCCTGCTCGACGCCACGCGCAGCGCCACGGCCGAGGCGCTGGTCTCGGGCACCACGCTCACGCTCACGCTGCGCGACGGCACCGGCGCCGTGCTGCTGGGCCCGCTGCCGCTGGCCGCGGTGTCCGCGCTGCCGCCGCTGGCCGGCTGCTGAAGCCCTGCGGCGGCGGTGCGGGCACGGCGCTCGCTAGCATGCGCCGCATGGACCCCACCGATGCCGAAACCCTGGCGCGGCGCAGCCCCAAGGTGCTGCTGCACGAGCACCTCGACGGCGGCCTGCGCGTGGCCACGCTGCGCGAGCTGGCGCTGGCCCGCGGCCTGCCGCTGCCCGCTGCCGACGACGCCGGCCTCGCGGCCTGGTTCGACGCCAACGCGCACGCCGGCAGCCTCGAGAAGTACCTCGAGGGCTTTGCCCTGACCGTGGCTGCCATGGCCACGCCCGAGGCCCTGCGGCGCGTGGCCCGCGAAGCCTCCGACGACGCGGCCGACCACGGCGTGGTGCTGGCCGAGTTCCGCATCGCGCCGCTGCTGTTCGAGCCGCACGGCACCGGCGGCGACGACGCCGTCGAGGCGCTGCTCGACGGCCTGGCCGCCAGCCGCCTGCCGCTGCTCTCGCACAGCGGCCTCATCGTCTGCGCGATGCGCCACGAGGACGAGGCCGCGACGATGCGCGCCGCCGAGCTGGCGCTGCGCTGGATGGGACGCGGCGTCGTCGGCTTCGACCTCGCCGGCGCCGAGCGCGGCCATCCGCCGGGCAAGCACGCGCGCACGCTGGCCGCCGTGCGCGAGGCCGGCCTGCCGATGACGCTGCACGCGGGCGAGGCCGACAGCGCCGAGCGCGTGCTCGAGGCCGGCCGCCTGGGCGCGCGCCGCATCGGCCACGGCGTGCAGCTGGTGGATGCGGTCACCGGCGCCGCGCCGGCCGCGCTGCTGGCCGAGGCCCGGGCCCTGGGGCTGCACCTGGAGGTCTGCCCCACGAGCAACGTCCACACGGGCGCGGCCGCCAGCATCGCGACGCACCCCATCACGGCGCTGTGGCGGGCGGGGGTGTCGCTGAGCGTGCACACCGACAACCGGCTGATGAGCGGCGTCACGCCCACCTCGGAGGCCGCGGCGCTGCTGCGCGAGACCCCGCTCACCGAGGCCGACCTGCGCGCCATGACGCGCCAGGCCGCGGCCGCGAGCTTCCTGCCCGCCGCGGCACGCCAACGGGCGCTGGCCGAGCTGGGCTGACCGGCCCCGGCCCGGCCTCGGCCGAGGGGGCCTTGCCGCGCGCCCTGCGCGTCAGCGCGGCGTGAACACCACCGCCAGCGACTGCAGGTAGACCTCGCTGTAGGCCTCGAAGCCCGAGTCGATGCCGGCGTGCAGCCAGACGCGCCCCGTGCCATCGGCGGTCACCGCGTGCGGCGCGTGGCTCGACAGCAGCTTGGTCTCGAAGCGGCGCAGCAGGCAGTCGGTGCTGCCGTTGGCGATCGTCCCCAGCACGACGCCCTGGCTGCCCCCGACCGACTGGTTGCCGCGGTCGATGTTCACCCGGTAGTCGTCCACGCCCTGCAGCACGGTGCGCGGCTCGCTCGCGGTGGCGCCGGCATGAACCCAGACGCCCTCGCCCGGGGGCCCGCCCACGCCCGCGCAGCCGCTGGGCGCGGGCGTGGCCAGGCGCACCTGCATCGCCACGCCATAGGTGCGGCCGGGCTGCAGCCCGTCGACCGGCCGCTTCACGTAGATGAAGAGGTCGTCGCTGCGGTTGGTGCCCGACAGCCTGAAGCCGCTGCCGGCCAGCGGCGCCGGCAGGGCCGCGTGGGCCCACACGACGTCGATCGGCGCCGTCGCCGTGCCGTAGTCCGCAGACGCGCCCGACCAGCCGGCGATGCCGGCCGAGAAATCGAAGGTCAGCGCAACGGGCTGGGGCCCCGCGTCGTCCCCGCCGCCCCCGCAGGACGCCAGCGCCAGGCAGGCCATCAGGCATGACGCCAGAGCGGCGGCGCGGGCCGCCGGGCCTCGGATCATCGGGATGCGGATCGGCATGGGGACCTCCAGTGCGTGGGACAATATCCCACGCACTGCGGGCGCCTGTCAACCGCCGCCGGGGCCCGCCGGCTTGCCTAGGCCCTGGGCGCGCCCTCCAGCCAGTCGCAGGCCAGGTGCGCCAGCACGCGCACGCCCAGCAGCAGGGCGGCCTCGTCGGCCTGGAACAGCGGCGAGTGGTTGGGCGCGGCGGTGCGCGCGTCCTGCCCCGGCGGCGTGACGCCCAGGAACACGAACAGGCCCGGCACCTCGCGCTGGAAGAAGCTGAAGTCCTCCGCGCCGGTGACCTTGTCGACCTGCTCCAGCCCGGGGCCGGCCACGCGCGCCAGCGTCGGCAGCATGGCCTCGGTGAGCGCCGGGTCGTTGACGGTGACCGGGTAGTTCTTCTGCACGCACACCCGGCAGGCGGCGCGGTTGCCGCGCGCGATGGCCTCGGCCAGCGTCGTCACGCGCTCGTGGATGTCGTCGCGCATGCGCTCGTCGAAGCTGCGGATGGTGCCGCGCAGCTGCACGGCGTCGGGGATGATGTTCTCGCGCACGCCGCCCTTGATGACGCCCACGGTGACGACCGCCGGCTCCTTGGTGATCTCCTGCGTGCGGCTGACGATGGTCTGCAGCCCCAGCACGATCTGCGCCGAGGTGACGATGGGGTCCACGCCCAGCCAGGGCGCGGCGCCGTGCGTCTGCCGGCCCTGCACGTCGATGCGGAAGTAGTCGGAACTGGCCATCACCGGCCCGCTGCGCCAGCCCACGCGACCGGTGTTCTGCCGGCTCGTCACGTGCAGGCCGAAGATGGCGCCGGGGCGCGGGTTCTCGAGCGCGCCCTCGGCGATCATCATCTTCGCGCCGCCGTCCTCGCCCTCGGGCGGCATCTCCTCGGCCGGCTGGAAGATGAACTTCACGCTGCCGGCCAGCTGCCCGCGCAGCCCGGCCAGCAGGCTGGCCACCCCCATCAGGATGGCGACGTGGCAGTCGTGGCCGCAGGCGTGCATCACGCCCACCTCCTCGCCGTTCCACGGCGTGCGCACGCGGCTGCGGAAGGGCAGCTCGTTGAACTCGGTCACGGGCAGCGCGTCCATGTCGGCGCGCAGCGCCACCACGGGGCCTGGCCTGCCGCCCACCAGCAGGCCCACGACGCCGGTGTGGGCCACGCCGGTGCGCACCTCGTCGAAGCCCAGGCTGCGCAGGTGATCGGCCACGACGCCGGCGGTGCGGAACTCGCGGTTGCCGAGTTCGGGGTGCTCGTGCAGGTCGCGCCGCCACGCGACGATGGCGGACTCCAGCGCGGGCGCGTGCTGCTCGATCAGGCTGGCCAGCGAACTGGCGGCGGGGGCGATGCGGTCGACGGGTGCGTTCATGCAGCGTGCGGGGCGTTGCGACGGGGTCGCCGCATGCTACGCACCGCCCGCGCCGGCACAAGCGCGGCCACCACGGGCGGCGCCTCGGCCGCGGCGATGACGCCGCCGCCCAGGCAGACCTCGCCGTCGTAGAGCACGGCACTCTGGCCCGGCGTCACCGCCCACTGCGGCTCGGCGAACTCGAGGCGGAAGCCCGCGGGCACGGGCGACAGCGTGCACGGCGCGTCGGCCTGCCGGTAGCGCGTCTTGGCCGCCAGGGCGCCCGGCGCGGGCGGCGTGCCGGCCACCCAGCTGCAGTCGCCGGCCTCCAGCCAGGGGCTCAGCAGCCAGGGGTGGTCGTGGCCCTGCACCACGTGCAGCGTGTTCGCGGCCAGGCTCTTGTGCGCCACGTACCAGGGCCGGTGGATGCCGGCTGCAGCGTGCCCGGCCACGCCGCCGACGCCCAGCCCCTGGCGCTGGCCGCGCGTGTAGAAGCTCAAGCCCACGTGGCGGCCCACCTCGGCGCCGGTGTCGTCGACGATGGGGCCGGGCGCGCGGCTCAGGTAGCGGTCCAGGAACTCGCGGAACGGCCGCTCGCCGATGAAGCAGATGCCGGTGCTGTCCTTCTTGCGGGCGTTCGGCAGGCCGATCTCGGCGGCGATGCGGCGCACCTCGGTCTTGTGCAGCCCGCCCACCGGGAACAGCGTGCGCGACAGCTGCGCCTGGTTCAGGCGGTGCAGGAAGTAGCTCTGGTCCTTGGCCGGGTCCAGGCCCTTGAGCAGCTCGAAGCGGCCACTTTCGGCCTGACGCACGCGCGCGTCATCAGCGGGGCGCGGATCCGCTGGTACCCAGCGGACGCGCGCGTAGTGCCCGGTGGCGATCTTCGCGGCCCCCAGCCGCATCGCGTGGTCGAGGAAGGCCTTGAACTTGATCTCGGCGTTGCACAGCACGTCGGGGTT
>JBILSW010000391.1:0-3633 GCA_044371895.1 Rubrivivax sp. | reverse complement strand
GGGCTCCCAGCCACGAAGGCGCACCCGGCGACGCAAGCCCGCGGCTCAACGGCCCTTCCCTGGACTGCACGCGCCGCGTCGTCCGTGGTGGCAGCTGGGCCAGCCCGCAGGCCCAGGTGCGGTCCGCGGCGCGGCTGTCGCAGGCAGCCTCGTACCGGGCCTCCGACCTGGGCTTCAGGCTGGTTCGGCAGTCGCCCTGAAGGCCGCGGGCAGGGCCCGCCCTACACCGTGATCGCCATGCCCCGGTAGATGCGCGCCCGGTAGCGGCTGTCCTCCGCATCGGGCAGCGGGGCGCCGGCCAGCAGCACTGCGCGGGCGAAGCGCTTGACCTCCTCGTCGTGCTCGGTGTCGTCGCGCGGCTCCTCGCTGCGCACCCGCCGCGTGAGGTTGATCTGGTTCACCGGCACGTCGGGCGCCAGGCGCTCGTTCTCCACCGCCAGCGTGGCCGTGAAGGCGTGCAGCGTGGTCTTCACGAAGTTGGCCAGCGCGAAGCCGGCGCCGCTGGCGTCGCGGCCGAGCGCCACGTCGGGCGTCACCAGCACCAGCTGCGCGCCGTCGATGAGGCTGGCCTTGCGCGCCACCCGGAAGTGGTGCGTCAGGTTGGCCTCGACGAAGTCGCGGAACCCCGCCGGCGGCAGCAAGGCCTCGGCCGGCTGGTCGTGGCGGCCCAGCAGCGCTGCGGGCAGCGGCACGAACGGGGTGCTCACCACGGTGGTGGGATGGCCGAAGCGGCGCAGCGCCTCGTCCATCGCCGCCTCCAGGCCGCCGGCGCCCTGCACGGTGACCGTCTGCAGCACGTCGGCGCGCACGTCGCGCAGCGCTCGGCCGAGGGCCATCGCCCCGTCGTCGCTGGCGGTGATCAGCACCACCTGGCCCACCTGGCACTGGTGCACCAGCTGCCGCGCGGCCTCGGCCAGGTAGTCGACCAGGTGCTCGCCAATCAGCCACACGGTGCGGCCCCGCATCTGCTCCAGCCGCTCGCGCTTGGGGCTGCCGAACAGTTCGCGCTCGGTGATGCTGCGCTCCAGACTCAGGCCGCCGCTGGGGAGGAAGGTCTCGCCGCTGGCAGCACGATCGGCCAGGAAGTACACGGTCGCCAGCGCGACCTCGGTCTCGGTGGGCATCTTGCGCAGGTGCAGCAGCGACAGCACGCCGCTGCGCACCTTGGCTGCCTCGCGCGCGATCTGGTGCGGCGGCAGCCAGGGCCGGTCGTCGGGCGGCAGCTGGCTCAACCAGCCGCCGTCGGCCCGGCCCTCCCAGGACGCCACGCCCAGCAGGTGCCCTCCCAGGCGCAAGCGCGCCACCAGGCGCTCGGCCACCTTGGCGCCGAGGATGAAGCGGCCCCAGGTGCAGTCGTCGTCGCCCTCGCGCGAGCAGGCCGCGCCCAGCTGGCGCAGCTCGTTGGGCGCCTCGGCGTCGATGGCCAGCGAGGTGGCGTCGTTGGTGGCCAGGCGCGCCAGCACGCCTTCGACCGGCGCGCCGCGGCGCAGGCTCTTCACCACCGCCTGGTGCACGGCGTTGAGGCGCTTGTTCTCGAGGATCAGCCGCCCGCGCCGCTCGAACAGCCCCGGCCGACCGCCGGCGCCCTTGAGACGCTCGCCCTCCACCGGCCCCGGCGCGATGGCGTTGACCTGGATCTCCGGCCCCAGGAAGCGCGCCGTGGCCTCCACCAGCGCGCGCTGCCCGGCCTTGCTGACGGCGTAGTCGGCCCGGTTCGGGTAGGCCACGGCCAGGTACTTCTCGCCGCCGAAATAGCTGCTGACGTTGAGGATGTAGCCGCTGCCCTGGCGGCGCATCATCGGCACCACGGCGTGCATCAGCGCGTAGTTGCTCACCAGGTTGGCGTCGAGCGTGGCGCGCCAGGCGTCCACGCCCATGTCGACCACCATCTCCTCGGCGCCGGCCACGCCGGCGTTGTTGATCAGGTAGTCGATGCGGCCGAAGGCGTCCACGGTGGCGTCGACCGCGCCCTTCAGCGACCCGAGGTCGCCGACGTCGACACCGGCGAGGGTGCGCACGCGCCGCTCGGCGCCGCTGTAGCCCACGTCGGCCAGCTCGGCCACGATGCGCTCGCGCGCGGCGTCGAGCTCGCCAGCGCGGCGCGCCACCATCATCACGCGCGCCCCGGCGATGGCCAGCAGCCGCGCCACCTGCCCGCCGATGCCGGCCGAGCCGCCGGTGATGAGCACCGCCTTGCCGGTGTGCAGGCCGGTGAGGTTCTCGACGAAGCCGATCATCGCCCGCCGCGCGCCGGTGGCCTCGGCGATGGACTCAGGCAGATACAGGTTCACCTGGCGGATGCGCCGCTCGGTGAACAGCAGCCGCGCCGCCTGCCCGGCGGCGAAGCGCAGGTTCTCCTCCTCGGTGTTGCCGAAGCGGATGATCTGGTTGCTCCACTCCACGTGGGCGCGGCGGCCGGCGCGGTGGTCGACGGCGGTCTCGTCGCGCCACACCCGCACCAGTTCCTCCACCGCCGAGCGCAGGCCGTCGGCGTAGACGTTGCCCTGGCCGTCGTCGCCGTTGGTCATGAAGACCACGCGCGGGTCGCGCGGCATCTGAGGCTGCTGCCCCCAGTAGCGTGACAGCGTGCGCGCCACGGCGATGGCGCCGGCGATCTCGTCGTGGATGAAGGCCTCGACGTCCTCGTCCTGCGCCTTCGACAGCTCGCCCGTCAGCCGCCCCGGGCCGTAGGCGGGCAGCACGATGGCGCCGGTGACGGGCTGCGGCGGCTCGCCGTCGGCCTCGGGGCGCGTGACCTCGTCGAGCGCCGAGGCCAGGCCCTGCGGGTCGCTGCGGTCGAAGCGCAACACACGGATGTGGCGGTCAAGCGCCAGCGCACCCAGGCGACCGGCGGCCTCGGCCACGTGCGAGGCGCTGGCCAGCCCGATCAGCACGTCGGCCCCGGCCTCGGCCTGGAAGCGCGCGATGGCCAGAGCGTCGGCCACCTGGTCGCCGGCGGCCACGAGCACGCGTTCGCCGGCGGCGTCGACCGTGCTCAGCTCGGGCCGCGACACCCAGGTCGAGCGGCTCTCGTTGCGCACCTGCATGCCGTGCGTGACCTCGAAGTTGTGGCCGTTGAAGGCCGCCGCGTCGTCGCTGGCCAGGAAGGCGCAGGTGGCGGCCACGTCGGCCGGTAGCGGGAACGTGGGCTCCACCGGGCTGCCGTCGATGCTGCGCGCCAGCGTCATCATGCCCGTGTAGTGGCGCGCGGTGGTGCCGGGGGCGTCGTCGCGCAGCTTGTCCATGGTGGCGAACACGTTGCGGATGCGCTCGCTGCGCGTCGGCCCCGGGAACACGGTGTTCACGCGCACGCCCTGCGCGCCGAGCTCCTTGGCCATGGCGCGCGACATCGCGTTCAGCGCCGCCTTGGGCACCACGTAGGCGGTGCGGCCGTAGTACTCGGTGCGCGAGAAGATGGTCGAGATGTTGATGACCGACGCCCCCGGCTGCAAGCGGCCGGCGGTGGCGCGGACCGTGTTCCAGGCCACGGTGAGGATGTTCTTGGCGGCGTCCTGCAGCGTCTCGGTGTCGGCCGATCCCTCGGAGCGCAGCTGCTCCAGCTCGGCGGTCGACAGCGGCCGGCGCGCCAGCGGCTGGCGCGGGCCGGTGGTGCCGGCGTTGTTGACAATGACG
>JBILSW010000389.1:0-3635 GCA_044371895.1 Rubrivivax sp. | reverse complement strand
TTCGAAGTCCTCGATCGGCACCGCGAGCGACACCGCGTCGGCGGCGCGGAACAGCAGCTCGAAGGCGCGGTCGGCCTGCCCGAGGCGCTCGCAGGCGGCGGCCGCCTCGCGCAGGAAGCGGCCGGTCTCGGCCGCCCGCCCGGCAGCCATCGCCTGGGCGGCGGCGCGCTCCAGCGCCGTGGCCGCCTCGTCGTCGCGGCCGGCCGCGAGCCAGTGCGCGGCCACGCGCGCGGCCACGCCACCGACGCGCTCGAGGAACGCCGCCACCGCGCCGTGCAGATGGCGGGCGATCGGCGCCGGGATCGACCGCAGCACCGCGTCGTGAACCAGGTCGTGCGCGAAGGCCTGCTCGCGCAGCACCTGGGCCGCCTCCAGTTCGGCCCAGGCACTCGTCAGCTCGACGGCGCGCACGCCGGTCACGTCTTCGGCCAGCGCGATGCCGAAGTCCACGCCGGCCACCGCCGCCACGCGCGCCAGGCTGAGCGCGCGCTCCGGCAACTGCCGCAGGCGGCGCTCGATCAGCGCGCCCACGCTGTCGGGCAGCGGCAGCTTGCGCAGCGTCAGCGCGCCGTCGCGCGGCGGGCCGGACGCCAGCCCGTGCTTGAGTGTCTCCAGCGCATACAGCGGGTTGCCGCCGGTGTGCCGCACCAGCACCGGGGCCAGCGTGGCTCCGTCGAGCTCGGGCAGGCCCAGCGAGTCGATCAGCTCGGCCATCTCGCCGGCCTGCAGCGGGGCGAGCGTGATCGCGTCGAGCCGGCCAGCCTCCTCCAGCGTGTCGCGCAGTCGCGCGGCCGCGGCCGAGCCCTCGCCGGGCCGCTGTGCCAGCAGCCATTGCAGGCCGGCCAGCGCATCGGCGTCCATCAGCGCCTGCAGCATTTCGCAGCTGGCGTCGTCGGCGAAGTGCAGGTCGTCGATGACGATGGCGTCCAGCCCCGCGCCGGCCAGCGCCGCTTCCACCGCGCCGTGCAGCAGCACGCGCTGGCCATCTGCGGGCAGGGGCAGGGCGGGCGCCAGCTCCGGCAGCAGGCGGGCCAGCGCCTGGCGGCGGGGGTCGCCCGCGATGACCACCTCGGGGTGCGTGGCGAACACGGCACGCAGCAGCCGCACAAGCGTGGCGTAGGGCACGCCGGCATCGCCCGGGCGGCCGGCCGCCTGCGCGCAGCGCGGCTGGCCGGACGCCCACTCGGCCAGCAGGCGCGACTTGCCCAGGCCGGGCTCGCCCAGCAGCAGCGCCAGCCGCTGCCGGGCGTGAGCGGCGCGCAGGGCCGACAGCTCGCGCTGCCGCCCGATCATGCGCGGCGGCCGCAGTACCGTCACCGGCACTGTCAGCTCCGCCGGTCGCGCCGGCATCAGCGCGGAGCGCAGCGCGCGCGCCAGCGCCTCGGTATCGGCCGCCGGTCGCGCTCCGTAGTGGGTCTCGAGCTGGCGCGCCAGGCGGTCGTACACGCCCTGCGCCTTGGCGATGTCGCCGCGCAGGTAGTGCAGCCGCATCAGGGTGCGGTGATGGGCTTCGCTGTCACTGTCGGCGTGCAGCAGCTGCTCGGCCAACCCGAGGGCGGTGTCGAGATCGCCCGCGGCCTCGGCCTGCGCCAGTTGCTGCGCCAGCCCGGCCGTGCTCCGGCCCAGGTGTTGCCGGCGCCGGTTCTCGAGCCACTGTGCGAATTCCGGGCAGTCCTCGAAGCCCAGCTGGCCGAGCAGCGCGCCGGTGGCCCCGCCCTGAGGCGTCTCGCCGGAGCGCGCGTCGATCGACACCCCGTCGGCGATGAACAGCACATCCTCGCCCTCGACCAGCGCGGTGCCCAGGCTGCGCTTGAAGCGCGCGATCTGCTGCCGCAGCGCCTGCCTCGGTTCGTCCGATTCCGGCCACAGCAGCGCCGCGGCGCGGGCCCGCGTCACCCCGGGTTCGAGCGCCACAAGCGCCAGCAGCCCGGCCGAGCGGCGCTCCAGCGCGCGGAGCCTGCCGTCGGTGCCCATCAGCGCCGGATCGCCGAGCAGACGGACATGCGGGCGGGAGTGGTCAGGCGGCATGGCCCGATGATCGCGCGGCGGCACCGTGCCGCACAGGCATCGCCCTACCCAGCCCATCGGCGCCGGACCTGCCGATCGTGCCCGTTGCGGGGCTGTCCAGCGCGGCAACCCACGAGCCTGGGGTGAGCGCTCGGAGCGAGGTGGAATCCATGAAGTGCCGAAGTGCTTGCGAGACGGGTCTCGGGGCGGCGCGCAGCGGCGGGCCCACCCCGAACGGGCGACGAGCCTACGGACCGCGGCGTGACGCCTGCGTGACGTTGGCCTCGCGCCTGAGAGCGCGGCCCCGAAACGACGGGGGCGGCGCGCGTCGCGGGAGTCGGAGTCCTGCCTCTCCCGGGCCTCACACAATTGTTTGCGCCGTCACCGGCTCGGGCCGCGCCAGGGCTTCAATTCGGACGGAAGCGGCCGAAATCACTCTCGTGTCAGCGTCAAGCCCCGTGCCGGCCTCCAACACCATGGAAAACCCCCAAGCCAAGGTACAGGCCGTCGCGCTGCTGCGCGAGGTACTGGCGTGCATCGGCCAGCACGACGTCAGCCCGAACCCGGTTGCCTACGCCGTCTTCTATGAGCACCTGTCGGGAGGCAACGGCGGCCTGAGCGCGGCGCTGGAGCCGTTGCTGGATGCCGGCGGCCGCCTCACCGATGCCCAGCTTCGGGCCCTGCACTCAGCGCACATCGCCGAGCCCGGCGGCGACCCCGGCGGCGACGATGCCGAGCGCATCCGCGGGGACATGCAGCGCGTGATGGACCGCATCGCCGATTCCGCCGCCCGCACGGGCCAGGCCGCCGGCGCGTTCGGTGCCGGCCTCGACGGTCTGCAGAACGCCCTGCAGACGGAGGACGCCGCGGCGCTGGCCGAGCAGGTGGCGCAGGCGCGGCAGAAGACCCGGGCCATGCAGGCCTCGGTCGATGCCCTGCAGGACCAGGTCAGCAGCAGCCAGGCCGAGATCCAGCGCCTGCGGGCCGACCTGGAGCGCATGCGCGAGCAGGCCGTCCGCTGCGCGCTCACCGGCGTGCTCAACCGCCGCGGCTTCGACGACCACCTGCGGCAGATGCTCGCCACGCTGCCGGCCGACGGGGCCGAGCACTGCGTCGTGCTCATCGACATCGACCACTTCAAGCGCGTCAACGACATGTACGGCCACCCGGTCGGCGACAAGGTGATCGCTGGGCTCGGCGAGGTGCTGCGCATGCTGCCGCCCGAGCCGGGCATGTCGCTGGCCCGCTACGGGGGCGAGGAGTTCGCGATCCTGCTGCCCTCGTCGAGCCGGCGGCGCGCGTTTCACGTGGCGGAGTGGGTGCGTTCGCGGGCAGGCCGCATAGGGCTGCGCAGCAAACAGACGCAGGCAGTGCGGCTGAACATCACGGTCTCGGCTGGCGTCGCGGCGTGGAAGCCCGGCGAGGAGGCCCAGGCCCTGCTGGTGGCCGCCGACAGCGCGCTGTACATGGCCAAGGCGGCCGGGCGCGACCGCGTCGTCGTCGGCTAGGAGCGTGGGCGGCAGAACATCGCCGAACACGCCAAGGTGACCGAGATCTGCGGAGGCGCGGCTGATTGACTGATTTCGAGCACCTCTGTCGCGTGTCGCGGTCTGCTGGACGCCGTAGAG
>JBILSW010000390.1:0-3635 GCA_044371895.1 Rubrivivax sp. | reverse complement strand
AGCATCGGTTTCAACCGCTTCGTGATGAACCAGCTCAACGAGCGCCTGGGCCAGTTCATCGCCGCGCGCGAGATCGACCGCCTCACGCACCCCGACGAGCGCGTGGCGCGCAACCTGGCGGCGCTGTTCCACCCGGTGCTGTACCCCGGCGTGGGCGAGCGGCTGCGCATCACGCAGCAGGAGCTGGGCTACCTCGTGGGCCTGAGCCGCCAGCGCGTGAACGAGGCGCTCACCGCGCTGGACGGTGCCGGCGTCATCCGCGTCGAGTACGGCGGCGTGCGCGTGCTCGACCTGGAGCGCCTGCGCCGCTATGCCGCCGGCGGCTGAGGCTGGGGCCACGGGCGTGCCGGGCCCCGGCGCTGCCCTCAGCGCCGCCGTGCGCGCATCACCAGCCCCGCCATACCCAGCGCCATCATCAGCCAGGTGGCCGGCTCGGGCACCGGGGCCGGCACCAGGCCCAGCGTCATCAACAGCGGGTCGTGATCCGAGACCTGCGTGGCGAACTCCGAGTTGGCATGCACGACGTCGTACAGCGCGCCGGCATTCAGCAGGTTGGACGAGACCCACATGTGGTCGAGTGCCTGCAGGTTGCCTTCGAACGAGTAGGTGTAGCGTTCGTTCTCGGGCAGCGTGTTCGTCAGGTTCACCAGGCCCGCGGCGGCCAGCGGGGCCAGCGTGTCGGAGAACTGGAAGTCGTTCAGGTCGCCGCTGACCACGATGTTGGCGTTCGGGTTGATGGCCAGCAGCTGCGTCACGAAAGCCGCCACGGCTTGCGCCTGCTGCAGCCGCTGCGGCTCGGTGCCCCGGGTCGGCGGCTGCGCCGGCCCGTACAGCGGCTGATCGCCCCCCTTGCTGTTGAAGTGGTTGTCGATGACGATGAACTGCTGCCCGTCGACCGTGAACTCCGCCACCAGCGGCTTGCGGCTGTCGTCGAAGGCAGCGTTGGTCGGGTCGATGCGGCCCGCACCCAGGTTGAGCACGATCTGGCCCGACGGGCTGGCGACCGCGGTGACAGCGTCGAGCGCACCGCCGACCACGCCCGAGAAGCTCACGCGCGACGTGTCGTAGAGGAAAGCCTGGCGGATGTTGCCGCCCGGCACGCCGCCGTCGGCGTTGTTGATCCCGTTCACTGTCACCCAGGCGTAATTGCGCCCGGTGGCGCCGTTCAATGCGGTGGCCAGCTTGCTCAGCGTCAGGTCGGCAGCGACGACACCGTTGTTGGTTTCGCCGTTGTTGTCCTGGATCTCCTGCAGGCTGATCAGGTGCGGCGAACCGACGTTGTTCGCCAGCTGGTTGGCTATCGCCGTGAAACGTGCGGCCTCGGCGTTGCCGCCGAGGTTGAGCACGTTGTAGCTCGCCATGCCGAAGTGGCCGCTCGGAATCGTTGCCACCTCGGGCGCGAGACTGTTGCTCACCACGGTCGGGGCGCTCGTGATGTTCAGCTTGTAGTTGCTGAACGAGTAGTCGAGGATGCCCGTGACATTGCTCAACACGGCACCGCTGTTCAGAGCTGGCGTGGCGATGAGGCGGTCGTCGATCAGGATGCGCGACCCGTTGAACTGGCCCGGGCCGATCACCACACCCCCGCGTGAGGCCTGGAGCACGCCCGGCTGCAGCAGTGCGGCGCTCGGCACCAGCGCCAGCTCGCCGAAGCGATTGGTGGGGCCGCTGCTCACCGCGCTCGGAAGCACGACCCGCATGCCTTCCAGGCTCTCGTAGAAGTCCATGCTGTACAGCGAAGGCTGCAGCACATAGCCCGCTGCCGTCTCGACGTTGCCCACCAGCGGCGCGATGGTGCTGGGCGGCAGGAAGCCGGCGTCGATGACGCGCGCCGCGGGCAGCGGGTTGCTGCTGCTCTGGACCGTCAACAGGCCACCGAAGCCGCTGGTGGCATTGATCTGCGTCGTTGTCAGGTTGTTGGCGTTGTTGCCGGGGCGGAACTCTTGCACCTGGCCCGCAACCAGCACGGCCTGGCCGACCAGGGGCTTGGAGCCGCCGCTGCCGCGGAACACGTAGATGGCGTCGGACGTGAGGTCGTTGCCGTCGCCACCGTCCTGGAACCAGAAGCCGTTGGCGTCGACACCCGTCACGATCCCGGCGATGTTGGCGACGCTGCTGCCGGCCATCGTCGAGCGGTACGAGGTGCCCTGAAGCGTGCCGATCGACTGCGCCAGCACCGCGCCCGAGGCGAGTGCCAGCAGCGGCGCGGCGAGCAGTGCGCGCACGGCACGGCTGAGCGGCTGGAGTCCGCCCCTGCGAGAGGTTTGCATCGAGTGGCTCCGGCTCAAGCGCGGCGGCGGGCCACGAAGCCCACGGCCGCCAGGCCTGCCATCAGCATGGCCAGGCTGCCGGGCTCGGGTACGACCGCCACGGTACCCGTGAAGGCCGTGTTGCTGACGAAGCTGCCGGCTTCGAAGTAGCCGGCGATGCGGAAGGTGCCTGCGCTGCTGGTGCTGCCGCCGCCTGCAGAGGCCGTGCCGATCTGCGCCACACGGAACTCGACGTTGCCGGTGAGATCGGGAAGCGCGCTGAGGTCGACGATGGTGTTGACAAAGTTGGAGCCGGGAGTCTGGTCGAAGGTGGCCAGGGTCGTGGTGTAGGCGTCACCGCTGTAGAAGAGACCCATCGTGCCCGGGCCCGTGCCCGACGAACGGGTGCCGATGAACAGGTAGCTCAGGTCCACGGTGTAGCCAGCGGCGACGGTGAAGCTGAGACTGAAGTAGTCGGTGGGCTGCCCCGTCCAGCCCGATGCGCTGATGGAGTTGCCTGCAGCGCTGCCAGTCAAGCCGGCACCACGGGCCAGGTCGCCGCCCGTCACGTTCGCTGCGGCGGTCAAGGCGGGCGTCGAGGCCTGGTTGCCCGGTGCACCGGCGAGGTTCCATTCGACGATGGTCACTGCCTGTGCGGGAGCCGACAGGCCGAAGGCGACCGCGGTGACAAGGGTGGAGGCGAGTATCGGCTTCATGCAGGTTCTCCTTCGGAACTGGGGTCGTAGGTGACCGTGACGGCGCCAACGGCGTCAGGCGACTTCGGTTTGGAGAAGCGATGCTAGGAAGCGGCTGTGTCAGTTGGCACAGCGCCGGGAGGGCCGTTCGGCTGCCCGGCTCGGGCGATACCCCCGGAGTGGAGGGGTCCACCTCGGCCAGTCCCTAAACTCCTGACTCGGCAACTTCTGAACACCATCCGATGCGCGCACTGATCCTCACGCTGGCCGTTCTGCTTGCGGGGTTCGCTGCCCCGGTTCGAGGCGAGTCTCGATGGGTGACGACCGTCGAAGGCATCGCCGAGTACCGCCTGGCCAACGGCCTGCAGGTGCTGCTGGTGCCCGACGACAGCAAGCCCACCACCACCGTCAACGTCACCTACCGCGTGGGCAGCCGACACGAGAACTACGGCGAGACCGGCATGGCCCACCTGCTGGAGCACCTGGTCTTCAAGGGCACGCCGACCACGCGCAACGCGCTGGCCGAGTTCAGCCGCCGCGGCCTGCGCGCCAACGGCAGCACCTGGACCGACCGCACCAACTACTTCGCCAGCTTCGCCGCCGACGACGCGAACCTGCGCTGGTACCTGGGCTGGCAGGCCGACATCATGGTCAACAGCTTCATCGCCCGGGCCGACCTCGACACCGAGAT
>JBILSW010000439.1:0-3346 GCA_044371895.1 Rubrivivax sp. | reverse complement strand
GCTGGGGGGGGTGCCGCGGGGGCGCTGGGGGCCGGGCCCGTGGCGGCTGCGCCCGCGCCGCAGGCCGCGGCCGCATCGGCTCCGGCCCCCGCCGCCCCCGCGGCGGTTGCTCCTTCCGCACCGTCCGCGGTGCCATCGCACCAGCCCACCGTGGCTCCCGGCGCAACGCTGCCGCACGCCTCGCCCAGCATCCGGCGCCTGGCGCGCGAACTGGGCGTGCCGCTGGCCGAGGTGCGGGGCAGCGGCCCCAAGGGCCGCATCACGCAGGCCGACGTGCAGGGCTTCGTCAAGGCCGTGATGGCGGGCGACGCCCAGACCGGCGCGCAGAAGGCCAAGGCGCCGGCCGTGGCGCCCGCGGCCGCCGCCGGTGCCTTCCCGGGGCTGCTGCCCTGGCCCAGCGTCGACTTCGCCAAGTTCGGCGCCGTCGAGCGCAAGGAGCTCGGCCGCATCAAGAAGATCAGCGGCGCCAACCTGCACCGCAACTGGGTCGTCATTCCCCACGTCACCAACCACGACGACGCCGACATCACCGAGCTCGAGGCCTTCCGCGTGCAGCTGAACAAGGAGCACGAGAAGTCGGGCGTCAAGGTCACGATGCTGGCCTTCCTGATCAAGGCCTGCGTGGCGGCGCTGAAGAAGTTCCCGGAGTTCAACGCCAGCCTCGACGGCGACACCCTGGTGCTGAAGAAGTACTTCCACATCGGCTTCGCCGCCGACACCCCCAACGGCCTGGTCGTGCCCGTGATCCGCGACGCCGACCAGAAGGGCATCCTGCAGATCAGCACCGAGATGAGCGCGCTGGCGGCCAAGGCGCGCGACGGCAAGCTGAGCCCGGCTGACATGTCCGGCGGCTGCTTCAGCATCAGCAGCCTGGGCGGCATCGGCGGCCGCTACTTCACGCCCATCATCAACGCGCCCGAGGTTGCCATCCTGGGCGTGTGCCGCAGCAACACCGAGCCGCGCTGGGACGGCAAGGCCTTCCAGCCACGCCTGGTGCTGCCCCTGAGCCTGAGCTGGGACCACCGCGTCATCGACGGCGCGGCCGCCGCGCGCTTCAACGCCTACCTCGGCGCCGTGCTGGCGGACTTCCGCCGCGTGCTGCTCTGAATGAGCACGGTGGTCGTCGCCCGCAAGGGCCGCACCCTGGCCATCGCGTCCGACGCGCTGGTCACCTTCGGAGAGACGCGGCTGCCCGCCGGCTACGAGGCCAACGCGAAGATGTTCAAGGCCGGGGGCTCTTGGTTCGGCACGGTGGGCAGCACCGCGCACACGCCGGTGCTGCAGCAGGCGCTGGCCTCGCTGGAGCCCGGGCAGCTGCGGCTGGACAGCCGCGAGGCCATCTTCGACACCTTCGTGGCGCTGCACCCGCGGCTGAAGGAGCGCTTCTTCCTGAACACGAAGGAGCACGACAACGACCCCTACGAGAGCAGCCAGTTCAGCGTGCTCGTGGCCAACCGGCACGGCATCTTCGGCGTCGAGAGCTACCGCGAGGTCTTCGCCTTCGAGCGCTTTTGGGCCATCGGCTCGGGCCGGCGCTTCGCGCTGGGCGCGATGCACGCCGTCTGGCCGTCGGCCCGCGGTGCCCGCGAGGTGGCCGTCGCGGGCGTGGCGGCCGGCTGCGAGTTCGACACCTGCTCTGCCGGCCCCGTGCGCGTGCAGACCTTCACCCTGACTACCTGAGACGAACCCCATGGCTCTGATCGACATCCAGGTGCCGGACATCGGCGACTTCAAGGACGTGGCCGTCATCGAGCTTCTCGTCAAGCCGGGCGACACCGTCAGGGCCGAGCAGAGCCTGATCACGGTGGAGAGCGACAAGGCCTCGATGGAGATCCCGTCGTCGCACGCGGGGGTGGTCCGCGACATCAAGGTCGCGATCGGCGACAAGGTCAGCCAGGGCAGCGTGATCGCCGTGCTGGAGGCCGCCGGTGCGGGTGCCCCGGCCCCGGCGCCTGCGCCGGCCCCCGTGACGGCGCCAGCCGTGGTGGTGCCCGCGCCGGGACCGGCGCCCGCCCGCTTCGGCGGCACGGCCGACCTCGAGTGCGACCTGCTCGTGCTCGGCGCCGGCCCTGGCGGCTACTCGGCCGCCTTCCGCGGCGCCGACCTCGGCCTGAAGACAGTGCTGGTGGAGCGCTTCCCCACGCTGGGCGGCGTGTGCCTGAACGTGGGCTGCATCCCGAGCAAGGCGCTGCTGCACGTGGCCGCGGTGATGGACGAGGTGAAGCACTTCGCCGACCTGGGCATCGCCTTCGAGGAGCCGAAGGTCGACCTCGGCAAGCTGCTGGCGCACAAGAACAAGGTCGTGGGCAAGCTCACCGGCGGCCTGGCCGCCATGGCCAAGATGCGCAAGGTGACGGTGGTGCAGGGCAGCGGCGAGTTCGCCGACCCGCACCACCTGACCGTGAGCCTCGCCGCGGGTGGCACGCAGACCATCCGCTTCGCCAGGGCCATCATCGCCGCCGGCTCCGAGGCCGTGAAGCTGCCGTTCCTGCCGCAGGACGAGCGCATCGTCACCAGCACCGGCGCGCTGCAGCTGCGCCAGCATCCGAAGAAGATGCTCGTGATCGGCGGCGGCATCATCGGGCTGGAGATGGGCACCGTCTACAGCACGCTGGGCGCGCGGCTGGACGTGGTGGAGATGCTCGACGGCCTGATGCAGGGCGCCGACCGCGACCTCGTGAAGGTCTGGCAGAAGATGAACGTGCACCGCTTCGACCGCCTGATGCTGAAGACGAAGACGGTCGGTGCCGAGGCCACGCCCGACGGCATCCGCGTGCTGTTCGAGGGCCTGGACGGGACGAAGAGCGAGGGCACCTACGACCTTGTGCTGCAGGCCGTGGGCCGCACGCCCAACGGCCGCAGGATCGCCGCCGACAAGGCCGGCGTCGCGGTCGGCGAGCGCGGCTTCATTCCGGTGGACGCCCAGATGCGCACCAACGTGCCGCACATCTTCGCCATCGGCGACATCGTCGGCCAGCCGATGCTGGCGCACAAGGCGGTGCACGAGGCGCACGTGGCCGCCGAAGTGGCCGCCGGCGACGAGAAGGCGCAGTTCGACGCCCGCGTCATCCCCAGCGTGGCCTACACCGACCCCGAGGTCGCCTGGGTGGGCCTGACGGAGGACGAGGCCAAGGCCCGGGGCATCCCGGTGAAGAGGGGCCTGTTCCCCTGGAGCGCCAGCGGCCGCGCCATCGCCAACGGCCGCGACGAGGGCTTCACCAAGCTGCTGTTCGACGACAGCCCGGAGGCCCATGGCCACGGCCGCATCCTCGGAGGCGGCATCGTCGGCACGCACGCCGGCGACATGATCGGCGAGGTGGCCCTGGCCATCGAGATGGGCGCCGAC
>JBILSW010000080.1:0-9104 GCA_044371895.1 Rubrivivax sp. | reverse complement strand
TGGGCGAGAGCATCGGCATGGCCGCCGAGGTGGCGCACGGCAGCTGCACCGACCTGCCGCCCGCCCGGCGCTGACCGGGTGCGGCAGCCTTGCCCGCGCCGGGCACGGACACCGCCTTCCTGGTGGTGTTCAGCATGGTCTACCTGGGCATTTTCCTGGGTGGCCTGCCGGCCGTGAAGATCGACCAGCAGTGGCGTGGCCGTGCTGGGCGCGATCGCCTTGATCGCCATCACCAGCCTGTCGCTGGAGGAGGCGGCGCGAGCGGTGGACCTGCCCACGATCGTGCTGCTGTTCGCCTTCATGGTGGTGTCGGCGCAGATGCGGCTGCGCGGCTCCTACACCGCCGACAGGTGTTGGCGCCGACCAAGAACTGAGCCACTTCTTGGGGTAGTGCCGACCCAAAACCTAAGCCAGTTGAACAACCTACTCTGCTGCTTTGCTGTGCAGCAGAGGACGAGGAGTGATCACCATGGACATGATTGGCAGGATCCGCCGATCGCATAGCCGGAAGGAAAAGTCGGAGCGCGAGCTCCCGCGCATGACGCGGCTGTCGCGCAACGCGGTTTCGAAGTGGCTGCACGGCTAGGTTGATGGCCCGCCGAAGTACCGGCGTGGTGAGCAACCGGGCAAGCTCACTGTCTTCCACGAGGCACTCAAGCTGGCGTTGAAGGCCGACGCCTGCGCACCGCGTGGATCTGCTTGCACTCGAGGATCTCGAGCCACTGCTCCTTGCAGACCCACGCCCGCGCGGTACGCACGGTGGTCATCTTGGCGATCGGAGCGTCCAGATCGGCGGCGGCCTCGGGCCTGAGGCTGGGGCTATCCTTCAGGCAGCGACCAGCGCATGCCCTTGAGGGACTTGTCGCTGCGTTGCTCGGCGCGCCGCATCTTGTCCACCACCGCGCTGGCGTGCCAGATGAGGTGGAGATCGTCGAAGGTGATCCGTGCGTTGGACAGCTGCTCAGTGCAGCCCTTGATGAAGGCTGGGGACATGTCGAGGCTCACGGACTCGATCTGCTCGGGTGGGCAGGCGTGCTCGACAAGTTCATCGGCGATGGCCGCTAACATCGGCCGCATGAGCGACACCTCCTCTGCAGGCCCTGTTCTGGGCATCATCGGCGGCAGCGGCCTGTACGACCTGCCGGGTCTCGTGGACACGCGCTGGGTCGACGTCGACACGCCCTGGGGCGCGCCGTCCGACGCCATCTTTCGCGGCCGCCTCGTCAACGCGGCCGGCTCGGCGGAACTGGCCTTCCTGCCGCGTCATGGGCGCGGCCATCGCATCCCCCCGTCAGAGGTGAACTACCGCGCCAACGTGGCCGCGCTCAAGAGACTGGGCGTGACCGACATCCTGTCGTTGTCGGCCGTGGGCGGGCTGCGCGCCGACTTGCCGCCGGGCACCTTCGTGGTCGTCGACCAGTTCATCGACCGCACGACTCAGCGGGCCGGCAGCTTCTTCGGCCGCGGCCTGGTGGCCCACGTGTCGATGGCCGACCCGGTATGCCCGCGGCTGGGCGACCACGTCGAGCGCGCGCTGCGCCAGCAGGGCGTGCCCTTCGTGCGCGGCGGCACCTACCTGTGCATCGAGGGCCCGCAGTTCAGCACCAAGGCTGAGAGCGCGCTGTACCGCTCGTGGAACTGCAGCGTCATCGGCATGACCAACCTGCCCGAGGCGCGGCTCGCGCGCGAGGCCGAGATCTGCTACGCGAGCGTGGGCATGGTCACGGACTTCGACTGCTGGCACCCGGGCCACGACGCCGTGACCGTGGACGCCGTGATCCAGGTGCTGCTGGCCAATGTCGGCACGGCGCGCGCGCTGGTGTCGGGGCTTGCACACGCCGTGGTGCACGACCCCGAGGCCACGGCCTGCGTCTGCCGCACGGCGCTGCAGCACGCGCTGATCACGCCCCCCGAGGCGCGCGACCCGGCCATGGTGGCCCGGCTCGCGGGCATCGCCGGCCGCGTGCTGCAGGCCGCGCCGTGAGCGCCGCCGCGCCGTCGCCGCTGCGCCCGCTGCGCGAGGTACCTGGCGCGGGCGCCGTCGTCGTCATCGACCAGCGACTGCTGCCGCACCGCCTGGCCTTCGAGACGCTGGTCACGCCCGAGGCCGTGCACCACGCCATCCGCGAAATGGTGGTGCGCGGCGCGCCGCTGATCGGTGCCACCGCGGCTTACGGCCTGGCGCTGGCACTGCGGCACGATGCCGGCGACGCCGCGCTCGACGCCCGGGCCGCGTGGCTGATGGCCGCGCGCCCAACGGCCGTGAACCTGGCCTGGGCGCTGGACCGCATGGTGCGCCACGTGCGCCCGCTGCCGGCGGCCGCGCGCGCGCAGGCCGCCTGGGCGCTGGCCGGCGCCATCGCCGAGGAGGACGTGGACGTCAACCGCCGCATCGGCGAGCACGGTCTGCCGCTGCTGCGCGACATCGCCGCGCGCAAGGGCGTGGGTCCGGGCCGCCCGCTGAAGGTGCTGACGCACTGCAACGCCGGCTGGCTGGCCACCGTGGGCTGGGGTACCGCCACCGCGTCCGTTTACCAGGCGCACGCGGCCGGCCTGCCGCTGCATGTGTGGGTCGACGAGACGCGCCCGCGCAACCAGGGCGCGGGCCTGACGGCCTGGGAGCTGGGCCAGGCCGGCGTGCCGCACACGCTGGTGGCCGACAACGCCGGCGGCCACCTGATGCAGCACGGCGAGGTCGACCTCGTCATCGTCGGCTGCGACCGCGTCACCGCCCGCGGCGACGTCTGCAACAAGATCGGCACCTACCTGAAGGCCCTGGCGGCCCACGACAACGGCGTGCCCTTCTTCGTGGCCATGCCCACCTCGACGCTCGACCCCGCCGTGGCCGACGGCCTGGCCGAGATCCCGATCGAGGAGCGCGCCGCGCGCGAAGTCACGCACCTGTGGGGCCGCACGGCCGCGGGCGAGGTGCTGGAGGTGGCCATCGCCCCCGAGGGGACGCCGGCCGCAAACCCGGCCTTCGACGTGACACCGGCGCGGCTGGTGTCGGCTCTGATCACCGAGCGCGGCGTGGTTCTGGCCGACGAGGCGGCGCTGCGGGCGTTGAGGGCGGCGCTGTGAGCGGCGGCGGCATGGGCGACGGCCCGCAAGGCGACGCCGTGCGCCGCGCCGAGCTGGTGGCGGCCGTGCGCCGCCTCGACGCCTGTGGCCTCAATCGCGGCAGCACCGGCAACGCCAGCGTGCGCGACGGTACGGGGCAGGGCGTGTGGATCACGCCCACCGGGATGGGCGCCGAGGTCGAGCCCGACGACCTGGCCTGGCTGTCGCTCGATGGATGCCGGGTGCGCGGCCGCTGGCAGCCCAGCAGCGAGTGGCACTTCCATTTGGCGGCCCACCGCGCGCGTCCCGGCCGCGAGGCGGTGCTGCACACGCACAGCCCGCACGCCACGGCGCTGGCCTGCCTGCGGCGGCCGCTGCCGCCGTTCCACTACATGGTGGCCATCGTCGGCGGCGACCACGTGCCGCTGGTGCCATACCACCTGTTCGGCACCGAGGCTCTTTCGCAGGGCGTGGCCGGCGCCCTGGCGGGCGTGGATGCCTGCCTGCTTGCCAACCATGGCCTCATCGCGGCCGGCAACAGCCTGGCCCAGGCCGAGAAGATACTGACGGAGATCGAGGCGCTGTGCGGCATCTACCTGCAAGCCCTGGCCGTGGGGGAGCCAGCGCTGCTCAGCGCGGCCGACATGGCCGAGGTGCATGAGCGCTTCCGCGGCTACGGCCGTGCGCAGCGTTCGTGAGCCTTCCCAGGTAACCACGCCAGCCGATCTCGGGTCAGCCCGTCTGCGCGATTCAAGCACGCCGAAGAGCATCTTCTTTCGGGCTCAAGTTGCCCCGGCTGTGGGCGATATTGACTCTGTCTTGGACAGGATTCCGGGCGTGAGTGCCCGAGCGCGCGGTGGTCTGATTCACCCAATCCCCCATGAACGCCCGATCAACATCGATACGCCCAGTGGCGTGCAGGTAACCAGAACATGACACTGATCAAGTCGTTTGGCCTGACCGGCCGCTTGTACCTCGCCGTCGCGTCGGTCATCGTGTGCCTCGTGGGCTCGTCGGTCTACACGGCCCGGCAGCTTGGCCAGATCGACGTCGGCACCGAGCGCGCCGAGCGCGTGCTGGTGCCGCAACTGGATCGCATGGCCAAAATCGAACTGGGCATCACCCGCAGCTCGCTCCAGGTGCGCCACCTCATGCTGGCGCGGACGCCCGACGAGCGAGCCACGGCCTTGGCCAGCATCGGCAAACTCAAGTCCAGCGTCGATGCACTGATGGTCGACTTCGAGACGAACGTGTCCACCGAAGGGGGCCGCCAGCGCATCGTTGGTTTGAAGGCCGCTCTCGGGAACTTCTGGACAGTGGCCGGCGAGAATATTGCAATGATCAACGCGGGCGATGCCGCCGGGGCCTTCGCCTTCCTGGTGGACAAGACCGTCCCTGCGCGAGAAGCGCTGCTCACCCAGATCTCCGAGACGGTCAAGTACCAGGAAGACACCTTGCGTGCCCAGATCGCCGCGGTGCGGGGGCCGGCCACGAGCACGCGCAACGGCGTCATCGCAATGGGCACCGTCATCGCGCTGGGCTTGATGCTGCTGGCCTGGACCATTGGCACCCAGCTGCGGGGACGTGTGCGCGAGGCGCGGGGAACCGCCGAACGCGTCCGTGACGGCGACTTCTCCCGGGCGGTGGCCGACACCAAGCGAGATGAGTTCTCGCCCCTCATCGCAGCCATGGGCGAGATGCAGACCTCGCTGGCCCGCGTGGTGGCCGAGGTGCGTGTCAATGCCGAGAACGTCGCCACGGCCAGCGCGCAGATTGCCCAGGGCAACCAGGACCTGAGCCAACGCACTGAGCAGCAGGCCAGTTCGCTGCAGCAAACCGCCTCCACCATGGAACAGCTGGGTACGACGGTGCGCCAGAATGCTGACAACGCCCAGCAGGCCAACCAGTTGGCGCGTGCCGCCTCGAGCGTGGCTGTCAAGGGCGGCGAAGTCGTGGGTCAGGTGGTCGAGACGATGAAGGGCATCAGCGACAGTTCGCGTCGCATCTCCGACATCATCGGCACCATTGACGGCATCGCCTTCCAGACCAACATCCTGGCGCTGAATGCAGCGGTGGAGGCGGCGCGTGCCGGCGAGCAAGGTCGCGGCTTTGCCGTCGTGGCCAGCGAAGTCCGCAGCCTGGCTCAGCGCAGCGCCGAAGCGGCCAAGGAGATCAAGAGTCTGATCGTCGCCAGCGTGGAGCGTGTCGAGGAAGGTACGGCCCTGGTCGGCGAGGCAGGACAGACCATGGACGAGGTCGTGAGTTCGATCCGTCGCGTGACCGACATCGTCGGTGAGATCAGCTCGGCCTCGGTCGAGCAGAGCAGTGGTGTCGGCCAGGTTGGCCAGGCGGTCACCCAGATGGATCAAGCCACGCAGCAGAACGCCGCGCTGGTGGAACAGAGCGCCGCGGCCGCCGAAAGCCTGAAGACCCAGGCCGACACCCTGGTGCGGGCGGTGAGCGTGTTCAAGCTCGCGCAGGGCCTGCAGGTAACAGCGACGCAGACGGCCGCCGAACCCCAGGAACGGAAGAGCACCGAGCGGCGCAGCCCGGCGCGGGCCACCAACGTGACGCGCCCAGCCTTCGGCAACAAGGCGGCTGAGGCGGCACGGGCGCCCGATTCAGCGCCGAAGAAGACCGGCACCAACGACGAGTGGGCGAGCTTCTGATCGCCGCACCCCGGTCCTGACCTGGAGCCCGGTACACCGGACTTGCTGATGACTCGCCTCCGCGGTCTCGCGCGGAGGGGCCCACAACCGGTTCAGCCCGCTGGGGCAGCGCCGAGCGGCTGGGGCACGAAACGCAGCTCGGCCAGCCGCTAGAGCGCAGGCAGGGCGTCCAGCCCCAGCGCCGCACCGGGCGTGAGCAGGCCGCCGGGCCTGCCGGCCAGGGCCAGGAGCGCGCGCGGAGTTCGCCCTCTGTGCCGTCGCCGCAGGCCATCCGCTCGCCGTACACGAAGCCGTCGCCCCAGGGGTGGCCCAGCAGCGCGTGCGTGCGGTGGACGTTCTTGGTGTTGATGGGCGCCATCACGAAGGGTGCGCTCCACTGTCCCAGGAAGTCGTCGTGCGTGGCCGCCGCCGGTGCCGGCTGCGGCGGGCCGCGGAAGCCGGGCACCAGCGCGAACGGGTCGGCCATGTCGCGCGCGGCCTGCGGGTCGCGGGCCACAGCCTCCAGCGTGGCCAGCAGACTGGCCGCGGTGCCGCCCGAGAAGCCGCCCTTCATGACCAGCACGCGCGACTGCACCTCGGTCAGCGGCCGCCCCGTACGCGACAGCGCCAGCCGCTGCAGCGCCAGCACGCCCAGGTCGAAGGGTACCGAGTCGAAACCGCACGAGAAAACGATCCGCGCGCCGCGGGCACGGGCCGCGGCGTCGTGGCGGCGGATCATCGCGGCCATCCAGGCCGGCTCGCCGCAGAGGTCCAGGTAGTGCGTGGCCTCGGTGATGCAAGCCTGCAGCAGCGCCTCGCCGCCGAGCTGGTAGGGGCCGACGGTGGTGATCACGGCGCGCGTGCGCTCGGCCAGGCGCCGCAGCGCGGGCGCATCGCCGGCATCGGCCTCGATCAGCGGGTGGCCCTCGGGCAGGCCGAGTTCCGCCGCCAGCGCCCGCAGCCGCGCCCGGCTGCGGCCGGCCAGCGCCCAGCGCAGGCCCTCGCCGCCGCCGTGCCGCGCCATCACTTCGGCCGCCAGCCGCCCCGTGAACCCCGTGGCCCCGAAGACCACGAGGTCAAGCTCGCGTTCGCTCATCCCGCCCCCGTTCCGGCCAGGTGGCCAGCAGCAGCCCGGCCAGCGCCAGCGCGAAGGCCGCCAGGTGCAGCGCGCCGAAGGGCTCGCCCAGCACCCCGATGCCCACCAGCGCCGCGCTCACCGGCAGCATCACCGTGAACACGCCGGCGCGCGACGAGGGCACGTGCTGCAGCCCTTTCATCCACAGCCACACGGTGACCATGCTCGCTGCCACGGCGTAGAACACCAGCAGGCCCCAGGTCGGCGCCGTGACGGCCGTGAAGTCGAACGACAGCGCCTGCCACAGCCCGAAAGGCGTGACCAGGGCCAGCCCCCACAGGTTGATCAGTGCGCTGATGCGGCGCGCCGGCACGTGGCCGCTGAGCCGCTTGCCGATGACCACGTAGCTGGCCTCGCAGGCCACCGCGCCCAGCAGCAGCGCGTGGCCCCAGGGCGACGCGGCGGCGGCGTCTTCGCCCGGGCGCGCCAGCGCCAGCAGCCCGATGCCCAGCGCGGCGCAGGCAATGGCGCCGGCCACGCGGCGTGTGATGCGCTCGCCCAGGAACAGCCACGACAGCAGCGCCACCGCCGCCGGGATGGCGGCCATCGTGACGCCGGCGGCCACCGCGGAGGTGAGCGCCACGCCGTACAGCATGCAGATGCTGAACAGGAAGTTGCCCAGGAAGCTCTCCCAGAACAGCAGCACGCGGTCGTTGCGCGTCAGCGGCGGCTCGCCGGGCCGGCGCCGCACCCAGTGCCCCATCGCCACCGCGGCTATGCCGAAGCGCAGCCAGGCCAGCAGCAGCACCGGGAACACGGCCACCAGCAGTTTCGACAAGCCCACGTAGCTGCCCACCAGCGCCATGCTGGCGGCCAGGCAGGCGTAGGCCCAGGCGGGGGGCTTGGGGTTCACGGGCGGTGTCAGAACGCGGTGGCGTAGCGCGCGCGTTCCCAGTCCGACACGTGGGCCCGCCAGGCCAGCGACTCCTCGCGCTTGAGCGCGACGAAGTTCGCCAGCAGCTCGGGGCCCAGGGCGCCGGCCACCACGGCATCGACCTCGAGCGCATCGAGCGCCTCGTCGAGGGACGTGGGCAGGCGCGGCAGCTCGGGGTGCGGCGTGTCGTAGAGGTCGTCGGTGCAGGCCAGACCGGGGTCGAGCCGGCGTTCGATGCCGTCGAGGCCGGCGGCGATGAGCGTGGCCACCGCGAGGTAGATGTTGGCCGAGGCGTCCGGCACCCGCCACTCGAAGCGCCCGGGCAGCGTGCGCACCGGCGCCGTGCGGTTGTTGGGCCCGTGCGCGATGGCGCCGGGCGACCAGGTGGTGCCGCTGATCGAGGCCGCCGCGCCCAGGCGCTTGTAGCCGTTGACCGTGGGCGCGGCCAAGGCGCAAAGCGCTCGCGCATGCGCGAGCACACCGCCGATGAAGTGCCGCGCCACGCCATCGGCCAGGGTGGGGCCCTCTGAGGCATCGCGCC
This sequence comes from Rubrivivax sp., assembly GCA_044371895.1. Lineage (GTDB taxonomy): Bacteria > Pseudomonadota > Gammaproteobacteria > Burkholderiales > Burkholderiaceae_C > Rubrivivax. The sequence continues at coordinate 846 of JBILSW010000080.1, read as the reverse complement.
ACAGCGAGACGTGGAAGTGCAGCCCGCTGCCCGGCTGGCCCTCGAAGGGTTTGGGCATCATCGAGAACAACAGGCCGTGCCGCTCGGCCAGCGCCTGCGCGGCCAGCTTGAACAGCATCAGCCGGTCGCAGCTGGTCAGCGCATCGGCGTGGCGCCAGTTCAGCTCGTACTGGCCGTGGGCGTCTTCGTGGTCGATCTGCTGCACCTCAAAGCCGCAGGCCTGCAGCGTGTGCTGCAGCTCGTGCAGCAAGGCGATGGGGCGTTGCAGCGAGGCGAGGTCGTAGCTGGGTTTGGCCAGGCGGTCGGCGTCGTCGGCGGGCACGATGCGGCCGGAGGCGTCGCGCTTGAGCAGAAAGAACTCCGGCTCGACGCCGAGCTGCATCGTCAGGCCGGCGGCCTTGAGGCGGGCGAGGGCACGGTGCAGCACCTGGCGCGGGCAGGCCTCGAAAGGCTGGCCGTCGACCCAGCCGCTGCCGACGACGCGCGCCACGCCGGGCAGCCAGGGCAGGGGCTGCGCGGTAGTGGCATGGCCGCGGGCGTAGTACTCGGAGCGCGGGCCGGTGCGCGGCAGGCCGGTGCCCCAGATGGACGGGCCCGCAAAGCCGGCGCCGGTGGCCAGCAGCTCGGGCAGTTGGGCCAGCGGCACGAGCTTGCCTTTGGCGGCGCCGTGGAGGTCGGCGAACTGGATCAGCAGGCTGTGGATGCCGGCGGCGGCTAGGCGGGCGGACAGGGCCTCGACAGGCTCAGCCCGAACGGAGGGGGACTCAGAGCCTGAGAAGCATTCGGTCGCCACAGGCACAGCGGTCGACGCTCGACGGGATGCGGTTGCCTGTGATGGGCAGGCCC
>JBILSW010000388.1:0-3696 GCA_044371895.1 Rubrivivax sp. | reverse complement strand
GGGGCTGGCGCTGCTGTCCACCATCGGTTCGGCGCTGGCCACCGCGGTGAAGGACGAGGCCGAGCGCGAGGCCGCGCTCGTGACCTTCGTCGTTACCGCCAGCGGCATGGCGCTGCTGGGCATCGGCAGCGCGTTCTGGGGCCTGGTGGCCGGCGTGCTGGTGCGGCTGGCGCTGCGCCGCTGACGGGGCCAAGCGGCCTGTGCCACAGTCACGGCCCTGCACCGGAGTTGACCGCTTGAAGCTGCTGTTCGTTGCCGACCCGCTGGAGTCGTTCAAGACCCACAAGGACTCGACCTTCGCGATGATGCGCGAGGCCGCCCGCCGCGGCCACGAGCTGATGGCCTGCGAGCCCAAGGACATCCGCTGGCTGCGCGGCGAGCCGGCGACGGCCTTCGTGCGCGACATCACCCTCACCGGGCGCAGCGGCTACGGCGTGCACGACTGGTTCGAGGCCGCCCAGCAAGCGCCCGACGAGCGCCCGCAGCCGCTGAACGGCGTCGACGCCGTGCTGATGCGCAAGGACCCGCCCTTCGACAGCGAGTACTTCTACGCCACGCACCTGCTGGGCCAGGCCGAGCGCGAGGGCGCGCGTGTGTTCAACAAGTCCTCGGCGCTGCGCGACCACCCCGAGAAGCTGGCGATCATGGAGTTCCCGCAGTGGATCGCGCCGACGCTGGTCACGCGCGACGCCGCCGACGTGCGCCGCTTCCACGCCGAGCACCGCGACATCATCTGCAAGCCGCTGGACGGCATGGGCGGCATGGGCATCTTCCGCGTCGGCCCCGACGGCATGAACCTGGGCGCCATCACCGAGACGCTCAACCGCGACGGCGCGCAGACGATGATGGTGCAGCAGTACCTGCCGGCCATCGTGCAGGGCGACAAGCGCGTGCTCGTCATCGGCGGCCGGCCCGTGCCTTACGCCCTGGCGCGCATCCCGCAGGGCGGCGAGGTGCGCGGCAACCTGGCCGCCGGCGGCAAGGGCGTGGCGCAGCCGCTCGCCGACGCCGACCGCGCCATCGCCGAGGCCCTGGGCCCGGTGCTGGCGGCGCGCGGCCTGCTGCTGGTGGGGCTGGACGTCATCGGCGACCGCCTCACCGAGATCAACGTGACCAGCCCGACCTGCTTTGCCGAGATCGCCGAGCAGACCGGCTTCGACGTGGCGGCGATGTTCATCGACGCGCTGGAAGCCGCCGTGGCCCCAGGAGACCCGCGATGACCATGACGCCCGCGCTGCAGCGGCTGCTCGATGCCGAGGCCGGCTTTGCGCCCGGGTTCGGCGCCGGCCTGGCCAACCACCGCCCGATGGCGCTGCACGCGCTGGCCCGGCTGGGTGCCGACGATGCCCGGCTGGAGGTCTTCGCGCGGCGGTACGGGCCGCGCCTGGCCGCGGCCGAGCCGCCCCAGCCCTGGCCGGCCGGCATGGCCTGGGCCGACCGGCTGGGCCAGCCCGAGGCCTGGCCGCTGTACCGCGACCTGTTCGCGCAGTGGCTGTACCACGAGTCGCCCGGCGAGATGCTGCCGCAGGTGCTGCCGCGGCTGATGCTGGGCGCCGGTGGCGCCGGCTTCCACGGCCTCATCCGCACCGCGCACGCGGTGGCCGCGGGGCACCGCGCTGAGCTGCGCGATGCGCTGGCCGCCTGGGCCGCCTGCTGGCTGCCGCTGGGGCAGGCGCAGCCCGACGCGCGGCCCACCACCGACGACCCCGAGGTGCTGCTGCGCAAGCTGCCGGCGGTGGGTGCGGGCAGCGGCCTCATCGTCGACGGCCTGCGGGCCGCCGCCCAGGCCCGCGGCTTCGACGCGCTGTGCGCGCGGCTGGCGCTCGGCCCGGGCACGCTGCCGCAGCTGGCGCGGCTGGCAGCCAAGGCCTACGCCGCCAGCGGCAACTTCGCGGTGCTGCACCTGGTGACAAGCGCGCTGGCGATGCACGAGCTGATGCGCTTCCTCGACCCCGAGGAGCCCGAGAAGGCGCAGGCCGCGCTGGCGGCCTACTGGCGCGCCTTCGCGGCCACCGTGTCCTCGGCCGGCATCGTGCCGCTGCCGCCGCTGGCGCCGCCGCCCTGGGCGCAGCTGGTGCAGGCGGCCTGCGCCAGCGACGACGACCACGCCATCAAGCTGGTCGACGCCTGCGCGCAGTGGTACGCCGTCGACCCCGACGGCCCCTGGCAGGCCGCGGCGGCGCGGGCGCTGGCCGGCTGAGGGGCTGAGGGGCTGAGGGGCTGCCGCCGGCCGGCCGAGCCGGCCGCGCCGACAATCGGCTCATGGCCCTTCTTTCCCTTGCCGGCGCGCACCTCGCGTTCGGCCATGTTGCGCTGCTGGACGGCGCTTCCGTGTCCATCGAGCCCGGCGAGCGGCTGGCGCTGATCGGCCGCAACGGCACGGGCAAGTCCTCGCTGCTGAAGATCCTGGCCGGGCTGGACAAGCCCGACGACGGGCTGCTGTCGCTGCAGCAGGGCCTGCGGCGCGTGTACGTGCCGCAGGAGCCGGCCTTCGAGCCCGGCGCCCGCGTCTTCGACGCCGTAGCAGAGGGCGTGGCCGAGGCGCGAGCGCTGCGCGAGCGTTTCGAGCGGCAGGCGAGCCTGCAAGGCGAGCCTGGACCAGGCTCGGAGGGCGACGACCTCGACGCCGTGCAGACGCGCCTGGAGGCCCTGGACGGCTGGACCTGGGAGCAGCGAGTGGCCGAGAGCCTGGAGCGGCTGCGCCTGGACGGCGACGCGCGCGTCGACGCGCTCTCGGGCGGCACCCGGAAGCGCGTGGCCCTGGCCCGCGCGCTGGTGGCGCGGCCCGAGCTGCTGCTGCTCGACGAGCCCACCAACCACCTCGACGTGGCCGCCATCGAGTGGCTGCAGGAACTGCTGGTGGCCTGGCGCGGCGCGCTGGTGGTCGTCTCGCACGACCGCGCCTTCATCGACGCGGTGGCCACGCGCATCGTCGAGCTCGACCGCGGCGTGCTGCGCAGCTACCCCGGCCGCTTCAGTGCCTACGAGGCCACCAAGGCGCGCGAGCTCGAGGACGAGGCCCTGGCCAACGCCCGCGCCGACAAGCTGCTGGCGCAGGAAGAGGTGTGGGTGCGCAAGGGCGTGGAGGCCCGACGCACGCGCAGCGTGGGGCGCGTGGCCCGGCTGGAGCGGCTGCGCCAGGCGCGCGCCGAGCGGCGCGACGTGCTCGGGCGCGTGCGGCTCGAGATGGAAGCCGGGCTGCCGCCGGGCAAGATCGTCGCGGAGTTGACCGAGGTGTCTATGCGGTTTGGCGCTGACGGCCCGCCGCTGGTGGACCGCTTCACCGCCACCATCCTGCGCGGCGACAAGGTCGGCCTCATCGGCCCCAACGGCAGCGGCAAGACCACGCTGCTGAAGCTGATCCTGGGCGAACTGCAGCCCACGGCCGGCACCGTGCGCCAGGGCACGCGGCTGCAGGTGGCCTACTTCGACCAGATGCGCGCCGGGCTCGACCTCGACGCCACGCTGGCCGACACCATCAGCCCCGGCAGCGACTGGATCGAGCAGGGCCAACCGCCGAAGGTCACGCGCAAGCACGTGATGAGTTACCTGAGCGACTTCCTGTTCGCCCCCGAGCGCGCCAACTCGCCCGTGCGCACGCTGTCGGGCGGCGAGCGCAACCGCCTGCTGCTGGCGCGCCTGTTCGCGCTGCCGGCCAACGTGCTGGTGCTCGACGAGCCCACCAACGACCTCGAC
>JBILSW010000031.1:0-12503 GCA_044371895.1 Rubrivivax sp. | reverse complement strand
GCTTCATTAAACTGCCCAAAAGCGGCGATGATGACAAGATCACCCACGCTAGCACGACGCGCTGCGCTGCCATTGAGCGAAATGGTGCCGCTGCCACGCTCGGCGCGAATGGCATAAGTGCTGAAGCGCTCGCCGTTGTTAATGTTCCAGATATCGACGCGCTCGAATTCGCAAATGCCCGCCGCCTCGAGCAGGTTGTCATCAATGGCGCATGAACCTTCGTAGTGCAGTTCGCATTGCGTCACGGTGGCGCGATGAATTTTTCCGGTGAGCAATTGGCGCAACATAAGTGCTCCTTAAATTTCCAGGTTATCAATGAGTCGGGTCGCGCCCAACTTTGCCGCTGCCAGCACTACCAGAGGTTCGCCCGCCGCCATTTGCTCGGCTGTGGCGGCCTTCAGATCCGAGCGACGCCGTAGGGCGATATAGTCAGGCTTCCAACCCGCTTGTTGCAACTGGTTCAGCGCGTCAGTTTCAATTTGCAAGACATTTTTCTCGCCCTGCTTGACGCGCTCTTTTACTTGGTTCAGTAATCGGTACAAGCGTGGGGCTTCAGCGCAATGCACCGAACTTAAGCCATGTCACCCCTTGTAGGCGAAGCGGGCATGCGGCTTGATGTGGTTTGCCGGTCGAGGGCTGTATCGCCCGGAGTGAACCTGCTTGGTGGTCCGCGCCAGCAAGGCGATGGCGTTGTCGATGGCGGCGGTGACGTCACCGACGAGCAAGAGAACTGCCGGCAGCATGTGCAGCAGGGTCCGGGCTGCGAAGCTGCGGTTGCAGCGGCGCGGCGTGGCGGCCTCAGGTTTGTCGGCATGGCGCATGGCCAGATCATGCAGCGAGGTCAACTGAACACCCTGTTCTTGGATCCAATCCAGTGAAAACCCCAGGATCTGGCACCCCCGTCGCCGATCCGGCAGCGTCGCTGCTGGCGCAACTGCGCCGCTGGCTGGCCGAGGGCCGCTACGCCGCCGGCACGCGGCTGGCCGAGGAGGCCGTGGCGCAGGATCTGGGTGTGTCGCGCACGCCAGTGCGGCTGGCCTTCCGCACGCTGGCCCAGGAAGGTCTGCTGGAGAGCGCCGGCAAGCGCGGTTTTCTCGTGCGCTCCTTCACCGCGGCCGACGTGCGCTGCGCGGTGGAGGTGCGCGGCGTGCTCGAGGGCCTGGCGGCGCGCCGCCTGGCCGAGCGCGGCGCCACGGCCCAGGAGCGCGGGGTGCTGCAGCAGTGCCTGACCGACGGCGACGCGCTGCTGTCGCGCGGGCCTCTGGCTGCAGCCGACGTAGCCTGCTGGAGCGCGCTGAACGCGCGCTTCCACGCCACGCTGGTGGTCGGCGCCGGCAGCCGCGTCGTGGCCGACGCCATCGCGCGCAACGACCACCTGCCGTTCGCCAGCGCCGACAGCATCACCTTCCAGGTCGAGGCACTGCCGCGCGAAACCCTGAAGCTGCAGACGGCCCAGTTGCAGCACCGGCTGATCGTCGAGGCGCTGCTGGCGCGTGAGGGCGCCCGCGTCGAGGCCCTGGTGCGCGAGCACGCGCTGATCGGCGTGCACTACGCGCCGCTGTTCGGCCTGCAGCCGGTGTCGGCCGCGGGCGCGGCGACGGACGCCTTGCGCTGACGGACCGCGACGCCACCGCGCCGTGGTGCAATCGAGGCCATCATGGACGCGCCGGTTTCGCCGCTGTACCTGCTCGAACGCTTCGACGTCGGCGTGATCGAGCTCGACGCCGAGCGCCGCGTGGTGGCGATGAACGACTTCGCCCGCCGCGTGCTGCCGGTGGCCGAGAAGCAGCCCTTCGACCGCATGGTGCTGAGCTTCCACCCCGAGCGCTCGCAGCCCAAGGTGGACTTCCTGCTGGCACAGGCCGCGCAGAGCGCCACTTGCCCCGTGAGCAACCCGCCGCCGATGGCGATGATCATCAACATCCCCGAGCGGGTGCTGCTGATCAAGGTGACGCGCATGGCTGGCGCCGACGGCACCACGCGCGGCTACGTGCTGGTGTTCTACGACATCACCGAGGTCGTCTCCGGCGGAGACGCCGCGCTCGCGCCGAGCAGCGCGCAGCCGCCGCGGCGCCGCCTGCTGAAGGTGCCCACGGTGGCCGGGCAGCGCATCGTGCTGGTCGACGCCGACGACATCGTCCACCTGCAGTCCGAGGGCCACTACACCCAGGTGGCCACGGTCGAGGGGCGGCGCTTCTGCAACCTGGCCATCGGCGATCTCGAAGGCCGTCTCGAGCCCGGGCAGTTCATGCGCGTACACCGCAGCCACATCGTCAACCTGCGGCGCGTGGCGCAGCTGCACCGCCAGGGCGGGCGGCTGCTGCTGCAGCTGGAGGGCGTGGCCGAGCCCGTGCCGGTGTCACGCAGCAGCGCGGCCGAGGTGCTGAAGCGGCTGGGTCTGCAGACGGGGGCGTTGGCGACGACCGCCGATCAGGGTTAGCGAGCACTGGTGTTTTCCCGGGGTCGCCGTGCCCGTCGGAGCGGCCCCCACAGCCCTTCGCGGGGCTGGCCTGCCGTTCGTGCAGGCAGGACCACCATTCGTGCGAAAGACCGGCGCTGACGCCGCTCTGCCGAGGCTTGTCCGCGTGAATCAGGAGGAATAGGGCTTGTGTCCACCATGCGCTCCGCGGCCGGCTTACCTGACCGAGCCGCGCGTGCCTGGGCTCCTCCAGGCACCGCCCGAACAGGAGACGACGAACGTGATTCCCCCGTCCTTCGACTACCACGCGCCCAGGTCCGTGGGCGAGGCCCTGGGCCTGCTCGGCAGCCTGGGGCAAGATGCCAAGCTGCTGGCCGGCGGCCACAGCCTGCTGCCGATGATGAAGCTGCGCTTCGCGCAGCCGGCTCACCTGATCGACCTCAACCGCATCCCCGAGCTGCGTGGCATCTGCGAGGACGGCGGCGACGTCGTCATCGGCGCGATGACCAGCGAGAACGAGCTCATCGCCAGCCCCGTGCTGCGCGCCCGGGTGCCGCTGCTGGCCGAGGCGCCCAAGCTCATCGCCGACCCGCAGGTGCGCAACCGCGGCACCATCGGCGGCGACATCGCCCACGGTGACCCCGGCAACGACCACCCCGCCATCAGCCTGGCGCTCGACGCCACGATGCACATCGAGGGCCGCGGCGGCAAGCGCAGCGTCAAGGCCGACGACTTCTACCTCGGCCTGTATGCCACCGCGCTGGCCGAGGACGAGATTCTCACCGCCATCCGCGTGCCGGCCTTCGCCGCGGGCACGGGCTGGGCCTACGAGAAGCTCAAGCGCAAGACGGGCGACTGGGCCACGGCCGGCGCCGCCGTGGTGATGCGCATGAGCGGCGGCACGGTGAGCCACGTGCGCATCGCGCTGACCAACGTGGCGCCCACCGCCATCCGCGCGCACGACGCCGAGAAGGTCCTGCTGGGGCAGGCCGTCACGCCGGCTGTGCTGCAGGCCGCGGCCGACGCCGCGATGGCCGTGTGCGACCCCGCCGCCGACCTGCGCGGCAACGAGGAATACAAGACCGCGATGGCCGGGCAGATGGTCAAGCGGGCGATCGCCGCCGCCGCCGCGCGCTGCGCCTGAAGGAGGACACGACCATGGCGAAGAAACTGGTTTCCATGAAGGTCAACGGCAAGGCGGTCGAGGAGGCCGTGGAGCCGCGCACCCTGCTCGTGCACTTCCTGCGCGAGAAGCTCAACCTCACCGGCGCGCACATCGGCTGCGAGACCAGCCACTGCGGCGCGTGCACCGTGGACGTGGACGGCGCCAGCGTCAAGGCCTGCACGCACCTGGCGGTGCAGTGCGAGGGCTCGCAGGTGCTCACGGTGGAGGGTTTGGCCAACGCAGGCGTGTTGCACGCCGTGCAGGAGGGCTTCTACAGGGAGCACGGCCTGCAGTGCGGCTTCTGCACGCCGGGCATGCTGATGCGCGCCTACCGCTTCCTGCAGGAGAACCCCAGCCCCACCGAGGCCGAGATTCGCGCCGGCATGGCCGGCAACCTGTGCCGCTGCACGGGCTACCAGAACATCGTCAAGGCGGTGCAGTACGCCGCCGCCAAGCTGCAGCAGACCGCGAAGGAGGCCGCATGAACAACGCAGGCTTTGCCAAGTGTGAATTCCCCCTCGGGGGGACGGCGCGCAGCGCCAAGGGGGCGCAATGAACGCGCCGGACAAGGACGCGCTGGACCGCATGGCCGCGCTGCAGGGCCTGGGCGATGCCCGCCTGCGCAAGGAAGACGCGCGCTTCATCCAGGGCAAGGGCAACTACGTCGACGACATCAAGCTGCCCGGCATGGTGCACATGGACATCGTGCGCAGCCCCATCGCCCACGGCCGCATCAAGAAGATCGACAAGTCCGAGGCGCTGAAGGTGCCGGGCGTCATCGCCGTGCTGACGGCCGACGACCTGAAGCCGCTGAAGCTGCACTGGATGCCCACGCTGGCCGGCGACGTGGCGGCGGTGCTCGCAGACGAGAAGGTGCACTTCCAGATGCAGGAGGTGGCAGTCGTCATCGCCGAGGACCGCTACGCCGCGGCCGACGGCGTCGAGGCCGTGCAGGTGGAGTACGAGGAACTGCCCGTCGTGCTCGACCCCTTCGAGGCGCTCAAGCCCGACGCGCCCGTGCTGCGCGAGGACCTCGCCGGCAAGACCAGCGGCGCGCACGGCCCGCGCGATCACCACAACCACATCTTCACGTGGGACGCCGGCGACAAGGCCGCCACCGACGCGGCCTTCGCCAGCGCGCCCGTCACGGTGAAGGAGAACATCTTCTACCCCCGCGTGCACCCCTGCCCGCTGGAGACCTGCGGCGCCGTGGCGAGCTTCGACCCCGTGCGCGGCGAGCTCACCACCTACATGACCAGCCAGGCGCCGCACGTGGTGCGCACGGTGGTGAGCCTGCTGTCGGGCATCCCCGAGAGCAAGGTGCGCATCGTCAGCCCCGACATCGGCGGTGGCTTCGGCAACAAGGTGGGCGTGTACCCGGGCTACGTCTGCGCCATCGTCGCCAGCATCGTGCTGGGCCGGCCGGTGAAGTGGGTGGAAGACCGCATCGAGAACATCAGCTCCACCGCCTTCGCGCGGGACTACCACATGGAGGGCGAGCTCGCCGCCACGCCCGACGGCAGGATCCTCGCGCTGCGCACGCACGTGGTGGCCGACCATGGCGCCTTCGATGCCTGCGCCGACCCGACCAAGTTCCCCGCCGGCCTGTTCCACATCTGCAGCGGCAGCTACGACATCGGCGCGGCCTACGCGCAGGTCAAGGGCGTGTACACGAACAAGGCGCCAGGGGGCGTGGCCTACCGCTGCAGCTTCCGCGTGACCGAGGCCGTGTACCTGATCGAGCGCATGGTCGACGTGCTGGCGCAGAAGCTGGGCATGGACAAGGCCGAGATCCGCGCGAAGAACTTCGTCCGCAAGGAGCAGTTCCCGTACAAGAGCGCCTTCGGCTTCGAGTACGACTCGGGTGACTACCACACGGCCCTGACCAAGGTGCTGGACGCGGTCGACTACAAGGCCCTGCGCGCCGAGCAGGCCGCGCGCCGCGCCGACCCGGGCGCCACGCACCTGATGGGCATCGGCCTGGTCACCTTCACCGAGGTGGTGGGCGCGGGCCCGAGCAAGATGTGCGACATCCTCGGCGTGGGCATGTTCGACAGCTGCGAGATCCGCATCCACCCCACGGGCAGCGCGATCGCCCGCATGGGCACCATCACGCAGGGCCAGGGCCACCAGACCACCTACGCGCAGATCATCGCCACCGAGCTGGGCATCCCCAGCGAGGTCATCCAGGTGGAAGAAGGCGACACCAGCACCGCGCCCTACGGCCTGGGCACCTACGGCAGCCGTTCCACGCCCGTGGCCGGCGCGGCGATTGCGCTGGCGGCGCGGAAGATCTTTGCGAAGGCACGCAAGATCGCCGCGCACCTGCTCGAGGTGGGCGAGGCCGATCTCGACTGGGAGATCGACCGCTTCCACGTCAAGGGCGACCCGGCGCGCCACAAGACGATGAAGGACATCGCCTGGGCGGCCTACAACAACGTGCCTGCGGGCCTGGAGATGGGCCTGGAGGCGGTGCACTACTACGACCCGCCCAACTTCACCTACCCCTTCGGCATCTACCTCGCCGTGGTCGACATCGATCGCGCCACCGGCGAGACCAAGGTGCGCCGCTTCTACGCGCTCGACGACTGCGGCACGCGCATCAACCCGATGATCATCGAGGGCCAGATCCACGGGGGCCTGACCGAGGGCTTCGCGGTGGCGATGGGTCAGCAGATGCCCTTCGACGCCCAGGGCAACCTGCTGGGCAACACGCTGATGGACTACTTCCTGCCCACCTTCGTGGAGACGCCGCACTGGGAGACCGACCACACCGTCACCCCCAGCCCGCACCACCCCATCGGCGCCAAGGGCGTGGCCGAGTCGCCGCACGTCGGCTCGATCCCTACCTTCACCTCGGCGGTGGTCGACGCCTTCGCGCACGTCGGCGTGACGCAGCTGACCATGCCGCACAGCGCCTTCAACGTCTGGAAGACGCTCAAGGCCACGGGTCTGGTGCTGTGATGGTTTGGCAGAGGTTCTAATCCCGGCATGGAAGTCAAACTCGACAAGCGCTACCCCGTCGCCGCCACGCTCGACCAGGCGTGGGCGGTGCTCTCCGACATCCACGCCACGGCTGCCTGCATGCCCGGTGCGCAGATCACCGAGCAGATCGACGACACCCACTACAAGGGCACCGTCCGCAGCAAGGTCGGCCCGGCCGTGATGACCTTCAACGGCGACATCGAGCTGCAGGGCATCGACGCCGCGGCCCGGCAACTGAAGATGCTGGGCAAGGGCGCCGACAAGAGCGGCTCGTCGGCGTCGATGCAGCTCACCGCGCACCTGGAGCCCGACGAGGCAGGCGCCGGCTGCGTGCTGGCCGGCGTGGCCACCATCATTGTCAGCGGCAAGCTGGCGCAGTTCGGCAGCCGCCTGCTGGTGCCGGTGTCCGACGCGATGCTGGCGCAGTTCGCCGACAACTTCCGCGCGGCCGCGGCGGCGGTGCCGGTGGCTGCGCCCGCTGCGGCGTCTCCCGGCGAGAACAGCGAGATCCGCACGGTGCAGGGCGCCGAGGCCCTGGGTGCAGCGCCCGCTGCCCCGGTTGCGCGCCCGCCCGCGGCACCCGTGAAGGAGCTGAACGCCCTGGCGCTGATGTGGACCGTCATCAAGGGCTGGTTCGCCGGCCTCTTCGGCAAGAAGGCCTGAGCGCGGGCCGCGGGGGCGCATGACGACGGAGGCGAGCCCGCAGGCCCTGCGTGAGGAACTGCACCGCGCCGGCTACATCGCCGACGAGGCGCTGGCCATTACGCTGTGGCTGGCCGGATCGTTGCAGCGGCCGCTGCTGGTGGAGGGCGACGCCGGGGTCGGCAAGACGGCCCTGGCGCAGGCGCTGGCCCGCGCCGAGGGGCGACGCCTCGTGCGGCTGCAGTGCTTCGAGGGGCTGGACCTCGCGCAGGCCGCCTACGAGTGGAACTACGGCCGCCAGCTGCTGGCCATCCGCTGCGCCGAGACCGGCGCCGCCTCGGCCGCTGCCGTCGACGATGCCGCGCTGTTCTCGCGCGAGTTCCTGCTGCAGCGCCCTCTGCTCGAGGCCATCGTGGCCGACGAACCCTGCGTGCTGCTGATCGACGAGGTCGACCGCGCGGACGAGGCCTTCGAGGCCTTCCTGCTGGAGGTGCTGGCCGACTGGCAGATCACGGTGCCCGAGCTGGGCACGCTGCGCGCCCGCCACGTGCCGCGCGCCGTGCTCACCAGCAACGGCACGCGCGAGCTGTCCGATGCGCTGCGCCGGCGCTGCCTGTACCACTGGCTGGACTACCCCACGCTGGCGCGCGAGATCGCCATCGTGCGCGCCACGCTGCCCGCGGCCGAGGGCGCTCTGGTCGAGCAGGCCGTGGCCTTCGTGCAGCGGCTGCGCCGCGAGGACCTGGGCAAGACCCCCGGTGTGGCCGAGAGCCTGGACTTCGTCCGCGCGCTGCACCACCTGGGCCACGCGCGGCTGCCCGACGAGCCCGCGGCCCTGGCCCACGTGCTGGCCTGCCTGCTGAAGACGCGCGACGACTGCTTCCAGATGGGCCCCGAGCGGCTGCTGCAGGTGCTCGAGGGCCGCAAGGCCGGGGGCGACGGCGTGGCCGTCAAGCACGCGGCGCCTGCGCCATGAACGCCGCATCGCTGCCCACGGCCCAGCCGCTGGCCGCACTGGCCGGCTTCGCGGCCCACCTGCGCGAGCACGGTTTCGTGGTCGGCGTGGCCGAGCAGCAGGCCATGGTGCAGGCGGCGCTGGTGCTGCCCGGGGCGCTGCGGCAGCCGGCGCGGCTGTCGGAGGCCTGGCGCGCCATCGCCTGCCACGGCGCGCGCGACTGGCGGCGCTGGCCCGAACTGTTCCAGCGCTACTGGCAGCCGCAGCGCAGCACCGGCAGCACGCGCGTCAGCGGGCGCACGCGGCCGCCGCGCGACATCCGCCAGCTGGTGCAGCAGCTGCACGACAGCCTCGGCGAGGGCGGCACGAAGCCGGGCGCCGCGGCCGCCGACACCGCGCTGGCCGACAGCCCCGCCGAGGGCGATGCACTCAGCCGCCACCAGGGCGGGGCCAGCCGCACCGAGGCGCTGCACGACCGCAGCCTGCACGAGTGGCTGCCGCAGGACCTGTCGCTGCTGCAGCAGCTGGCCGAACGCATCGCCGCGCGGCTGCGCCGCCGCCTCACGCGGCGCTGGCATGCGCACCCGCAGGGCCGCCGGCTCGACCTGCGCCACACGCTGCGCCGCAGCCTCGCCACCGGCGGCGTGCCGCTGGCCCCGGCCTGGCGGCAGCCGCGGCGCGAGCGGCCGCGCCTGTTCGTGCTGGTCGACGTCAGCCGCTCGATGGAGACCCACGCGCAGCTGTTCCTGCGCATCGCGCGCGCCTTCGTCGTGGCGGCGCAGGCGCGGGTGTTCGTGTTCCACACCCGGCTGGCCGAGGTCACGCCGCTGCTGCAGCGCGACAGCGGCGCGGTGCAGGAGAAGGTCAACGCCGTCACCGCGGGCTTTGCCGGCGGTACGCGCATCGCCACCAGCCTGGCCGATTTCCACCGCGTGCATGCGCGTGCCCAGCTCGGCCGACGCGCCCAGGTGTGGGTGCTGTCCGACGGCTTCGACGCCGACGAGCCGCACCGCCTGGCCGAGGAGCTGGCGGCCGTGCGCGGCCGCGGCGCGCGCATCACCTGGTTCCACCCCTCGCCGCCCGTGCCGGCCTCGGCCGCGATGCAGGCCGCGCGCCCACAGGTGCAGCGCTTCGTGCGCCTGGCCTCGCTGCGCGACCTGGCCCATGCCGCCGACCTGATCGACTGAAAGGACTTGCCCCATGAACAGCCTCGACGTCCTCGCCCACGCCCAGCGCCTGCAGCAGCAGGGCGAACCCTTCTGCCTGGTGAGCGTGCTGCGCGTGCAGGCGCCGGCCTCGGCGCGGCCCGGCGACAAGGCCGTGGTGAGCAGCCAGCGGATCGAGGCCGGCTGGATCGGCGGCGGCTGCGCCCAGCCCGCCGTGCTGCGCACGGTGAAGCAGGCACTGGCTGATGGCCGCTCGCGCCTGATCCGCATCACGCCGTCGGAAGAAGGCACGGAAAGAGAGTTGCAGGACGTGCTGGAGTTCGGCATGGCCTGCCACAGCGGCGGCACGCTGGAGCTGTTCGTCGACCCCGTGCTGCCGCGCCCGCGCCTGGTGGTGGTGGGCGACTCGCCGCTGGCCGCCGCGCTCGCCGGCCTGGCGCCGCGCGTGGGCCTGCCGGTCACGGTGGTGGCGCAGGGCGCCGATGCGGCGCGCTTCGCCGACGCCGAGCGCGTGATCGCCAGCGACGATGCGGTCGACGCCGCGGCGCAGTTGGCGCCGGGTGCGTTCGTCGTGGTGGCCACGCAAGGCCGGCGCGATCTGCAGGGCCTGCGCGCTGCGCTGGCCGTGGCTGCGCGGCAGGTGTTCTTCGTGGCCAGCGCGCGCAAGGCCACGGTGCTGAGGGCGGCGCTCGTGGAGGCCGGGTACGACCGCGCTGAGGTCGAGGCCATCGTGGCACCCGCCGGCGAGCCCATCGGTGCGCAGACGCCCGAGGAGATCGCGCTCGCCGTGCTCGCCACGGTGGTGGCGGCGCGGCGGGGTGGTGGCGTGGCGGATGGCGCTTCGACAGGCTCAGCGCGAACGGAGTCCTCGCCAGCGCGCATGGAGACCTCCTGCTGCGGTGCCGGGGTGGCCAAGCCCACGCCCGTTCGGGCTGAGCCTGTCGAAGCCCTCGCGACGGCGCCGCTTCCCGATCTCCCGCCCGTCAAGGGCTCCTGCTGCGGCGGCTGAGGGCAGGGGAGGGCGGCCATGGGATGCATCCTCAAAGGCGGCGGCGGCCTGTACAGCCGGGTCGTGGTCGGCGCGGTAGTGCTGGCTGCCGGCGCGGGCTCGCGCCTGGGCGGCCGGCCCAAGTGCCTGCTGGAGCTGGGCGGCGTGCCGCTGATCCGCCGCACGCTGATCGCGCTGTCGGGCGCGGGGGTCGACGAGGTCGTGGTCGTTCTGGGTCACCACGCGGCCCAGATCGAGCCGCTGGTGCAGGACTTCCCCGTCACGTTGGCGCACAACCCCAGCCCCGACGACGGACAGGTCTCGTCGCAGCGCATCGGGCTGGCCGCGCTCGGCGGCAAGCTCGACGCCGTGCTGGTGGTGCTGGCCGACCAGCCGCTGCTGGGGGCGGCCGACATCACCGCCCTCATCGGCGCCTGGAAGAAGCGCCCCGAGGGCACACGCGTCGTGCAGCCGCACGTGGGCGGCGAGCGCGCCAACCCGGTGATCTTCGACGCCGCCGTGCGCGAGGAGATCCTGGCCGGCGCGGCCAACGTCGGCTGCCGCCAGTGGCAGGCTGCGCACGCCGCCCAGGTACACGCCTGGCCCAGCGACAACCGCCGCTACCGCGTCGACATCGACACGCCCGAGGACATCGCCGCCTTCGAGCGCGACACCGGCCACGTGCTGCGTTGGCCCGCCGCCCTGGCGGTGACGGTGTGACCCTGGGCCCCGGCCAGCACGCGCTGTGGCCGGTGCCGCTGGGCGTGCATCGCCACCCGGAGCCCGAGTCCCTGAACGCGTTGCTCGTGCGCGTGTTCGCGGCGCTGAGCGCGACCCAGCGCCACGCCCGCGGCGATCCCGAGCGTGCCTTCTTTGCCAGCGACGACGACCTGCTGCAGCGCGTGAGGCTGCCCGAGTGGCAGGGCTTCGTGCAGTGGCTGGTGGCCTGCCTGCGCGACACCGTCACCGTCGCCAACGCCGCCGCCTGGCCGGCGGAGTGGCGCGAGGGCGGCGTGCCGCTGGCCGTGGCCATCGACTCGATGTGGTTCCAGATCAGCCGCGGCGGCGCCTTCCACGACGTGCACACGCACGGCAACGCCTCGTGGTCGGCCGTGTACGTGGTGCAGGTGGATGCACCCGAGGCGCGGCGGCGCCACCCGGTCTATGGCGCCAGCAACGGCGTCACGCGCTTCTACGGGCCGCCGTTCCAGGCCCTGGGCGGGGCCCACGTCGACCTGGGCAACGCCTACCTGCAGCCGCCGCACGTGGACGTGGAGCCGCTGCCCGGGCAGCTGGTGGTGTTCCCAGCCTGGCTGGCCCACCAGGCGCTGCCCTACGACGGCCAGGCCGAGCGCGTCATCGTCTCGTTCAACGCCCGGGTCAGCCGGGCCCGCGGCTCCGACCGCCTGCACGGCTTCGCCGCCACGTGAGATGAGGCCCGGCCTGCGCCTGCTGCTGGCCCGCCTGGCCGCGTGGACCCTCCTCTTCACGGGCTGGCTCGGGCTGGGCGCACTGGCGCTGCAGCACGGGCCGGCCGGCTGGGCGCAGTTCGCGCCCCAGGCGCTGTGGCTGGGCACGGTGGCGGTGGCGCAGCCGCTGATGGCGCACCGTCCGCCGGGCGCGGCGGCCCTGCGCGGCCTGCTGCTGGCCGCCGGGCTGGTCACGGCGGCTGCGATCGGCTCGACCCACTGGGCCGCCGCGGCGCTGGCCTGGGGCCTGCTGCTGGTGGCTGCCTCCAACGCCGTGCGGCGGCTGCGCGGCGTGGTCCTGGCGTCGGGGGTCGTCATCGATTCGCCCCGGGGCCCGGCCCTGGCCGGCGCGCTGCTCGCGGCGCTGCTGGCGGGCGAGCCGCGGGCCTGGGTGGCGGCGCCGGTGCTGGCAGCGGCGCTGCCGCTCGGGCTGGCGCTGCTGCTGGCGCTGCTGCTGCCGCCCACGGCCGCGGGCCGGCCGGGCTGCGGTAGCGCGCTGTTCGACTGCGCCCTGGGCCACGGGGGCCCGGACGGCGGCCCCGGCACGGGCTGGCCCAGGCTCGCCGCGCTGGCCATGCTGCCGATGATGGCCAGCCTGCCGGCCATGGCCGAACTGTGCCGCGCCCAGCCCACACCCTGGCTGCCTGGCGCCCAGGTCGCCGTGGCGCTGCACCTGCTGGCGATGCTCGCGCCCGCATGGTGGCCCGGGCGGGC
>JBILSW010000385.1:0-3719 GCA_044371895.1 Rubrivivax sp. | reverse complement strand
GTGGCGGGCGTGGTGCTGGCCAACCGCACGGCGGCCCGGGCCGAGGCGCTGGTGCAGTCGCACGCCGGGCTGGCGCAGCGCCACGGCGCGACGCTGGCCGCCGCAGGGCTGGAGGCGCCCGGCGAGGCCTTTGACGTGGTGCTCAACGCCAGCAGCAGCAGCCTGGCCGGCGCGGCCGTGCCGGTGCCGGCCGCCGTGCTGCGCCCGGGCACGCTGGCCGTGGACCTGATGTACGGCGCCGCCGCCGCGCCCTTCAGGGCCTGGGCGCACGCGCACGGCGCCGTGCCGCGCGACGGCCTGGGCATGCTGGTGGAGCAGGCAGCCGAGGCCTTCTTCCTGTGGCGCGGCGTGATGCCCGACACCGCCCCGGTGCTGGCGGCGCTGCGCACCGAGGTGGACGCGGCATGAAGCGCCCGGCCTGGGCCACGCAGCTTCTGCGAGCGCTGGCGCTGGTGGCGCTCAGCGCGCTGGCGCTGCAGCTGGTGTTCGCCGCGCGCGTGGCGCTGATGATCGTGGTCGACCCGCAGAGCACCAGCTTCCAGCGCAGCGAGGCCTGGCGGCTGCTCGTGGAAAAGCAGCGCATCCCGTGGAGCCAGCAGTGGGTGCCCGGCGTGCGCATCTCGGCCAACCTCCAGCGCGCCGTCATCGCCAGCGAGGACGGCGGCTTCGCCGACCATGGCGGCGTCGACTGGGACGCCATCGAGAAGGCCTGGGAGCGCAACGAGCGCGCCGAGGCCCGGGCCGAAGCCCTGTCGAAAAGGGCCCCGGCGCGCCAGGGCCGGCCCTTGGTGGCCAAGATCGTGGGTGGCTCGACCATCACGCAGCAGCTGGCCAAGAACCTGTTCCTCTCGGGCGAGCGCACGGTGCTGCGCAAGGGCCAGGAACTGCTGATCACGCTGATGCTTGAGGCCCTGCTGGGCAAGGGGCGCATCCTGGAGATCTACCTGAACAACGTGGAGTGGGGCGAGGGCGTGTTCGGCGCGCAGGCCGCCGCCCGGCACTACTTCCGCATCGACGCTGCGCAGCTGGCGCCGCACCAGGCGGCACGGCTGGCGGTGATGCTGCCGGCGCCCAAGCGCTTCGAGAAGCGGCCGGCCAGCCCTTACCTGCTGTCGCGAACGGCCACCATCGTGGCGCGCATGAACGACGTGGAGTTGCCGAAGTGAGCCTGAGCCTGGAAATCGCCGCCGCCGCCGCGCGGCTGGTCGTCGACGAGGGCATGGACTACGACCAGGCCAAGCGCCGTGCCGCGCGC
Source organism: Rubrivivax sp. (assembly GCA_044371895.1). GTDB lineage: Bacteria > Pseudomonadota > Gammaproteobacteria > Burkholderiales > Burkholderiaceae_C > Rubrivivax. Next base: position 2,464 of record JBILSW010000385.1, on the reverse strand, counting down.
GACTTCGGCCCGCGCGTGGAGCTGCCCGACAACGCCACGCTGGAGGCTGCCGTGCGCGAGCACATCGCCATCTTCTGCGCCGACACGCAGCCGGCCGAGCTGCAGGCGCTGCGCGAGGTGGCGCTGCAGTGGATGGGCCGGCTGGCGGAGTTCCATCCGCATCTCGCCGGCGCCGCCTGGCGCGGCACGGCCACGCGCCTGAACGCGCTGCGCATCGAGCTCTACGCCGACGACGGCAAGGCGCCGGAGATCGCGCTGATCAACGCCGGGGTCGACTATGACGTCGACAGCCTGCCGGCGGCCGGCCCGCGACGCGAACCGCTGCCGGTGCTGACCGTGGCCAGCCGCAGCCGCGCCCTGGGCGAGCCGGTCACGCTGCACCTCATCGTGCACGACCGCGACGACCTGCGCGGCGCCCTGAAGCCCGACGCCGACGGCCAGACCTGGCGCGGCGACGCGGCGGCGCTGCGCGCACGCATGGCCACCGCGGCCACCACCGCCGGCGGGGGCGCGGCATGAAGCGCCGCTCCGTCGTCACGGCCGCCGTCGCCGGCGGCCTGGCCGCGGCCGGCGGCATCGCCTGGCAACCGCGCGCCCCCCGTCTGCGCGACGAGGAGCGCGCCGCCGTCGACCGCGACACCGCCGGCTTCTGGACGCTGAGCTTCCCCACGCCCGACGAGCCCGCGCCGCGCAACCTGGCCACCGCCTCGTTCCGCGGCCAGCCGCTGCTCGTCAACTTCTGGGGCACCTGGTGCCCACCCTGCGTGAAGGAGATGCCCGAGCTCGACCGCTTCGCACGCGAGCACGCGGCCCAGGGCTGGCGTGTGCTGGGCCTGGCGGTGGACAACGCCCGGGCTGTCCGCGAGTTCCTCAAGCGCACGCCGGTGGGCTACGCCATCGCGATGGCGGGCTTCGAGGGCTCGGAACTGGCCCGCAAGCTGGGCAACGCGCAGTCCGGCCTGCCGTTCACCGTGGCCTTTGCCCGCAACGGCCGCATCGCCCGCACCAAGGCCGGCGAGACGAACGCCGCCGAACTGGCCGGCTGGGCGCGCGAGATGCGTTGACCCCCCGGTTTGTGCCGAACTGCTCGCAATTTCGGCAAAACGGCGTACAGTCGCGGCCTTCGGCGACCCCAAGCCGTCCGCGCCCATGAACCTGCTCGTCCTTCACGGTCCTAACCTCAACCTGCTCGGCACGCGCGAGCCTGAGGTCTATGGCTCGACCACTTTGGTCGAGATCGATGCTGATCTCGCGCAGATCGCTGCAGTTGCCGGCGTCAAGCTGAGCAGCCTGCAAAGCAACCACGAGGGCGAGCTGATCGACCGCATCCACGCCGCCCGCAGCGACGGGACCGGCTTCATCGTCATCAACCCGGGCGGCCTCACCCACACCAGCGTGGCGCTGCGCGACGCGCTGGCTGGCGTCGCGCTGCCCTTCATCGAGGTGCACCTGAGCAACGTGCATCGCCGCGAGCCCTTTCGCCACCACAGCTACCTGAGCGACATCGCCACCGGCGTGATCGTCGGCCTCGGCGCCGACGGCTACCGGCTGGCGGTGCGGCACGCGCTGTCGCGCCTGAAGCCGCCCCCGGTGGCCTGAACCACACCCAGGCGCCGGCCACGACCGGCCGCTGTCTTGCGAGGACCCCATGGACCTGAGAAAGCTGAAGACCCTGATCGACCTGGTCTCCGAGTCGAACATCTCCGAGCTCGAGATCACCGAGGCCGAGGGCAAGGTGCGCATCGTCAAGGGCGGCCCCGCGGCCGTGGCCATGATGCCGGCCCTGGCCGCCGCGCCGGTGGCCGTGCCGCTGGCCCCGGCCGCGCAGACGGCCCCGGTCGAGGCACCGGCCGCGCCGCCCGCGGGCAAGGTGATCAAGTCGCCCATGGTCGGCACCTTCTACCGCGCGGCCAGCCCGGGCGCCAAGCCCTTCGTCGACGTCGGCGACGCCGTCAAGCCGGGGCAGGCCGTCTGCATCATCGAGGCCATGAAGATCATGAACGAGATCGAGTCCGACCTCGAAGGCCGGATCGTCAAGATGCTGTGCGAGAACGGGCAGGCGGTCGAGTTCGGCCAGCCGCTGTTCGTCCTCGAGTAAGGCGGGATCTTCGTGTTCAAGAAGATCCTGATCGCCAATCGCGGCGAAATCGCCCTGCGCATCCAGCGCGCCTGCCGCGAGCTCGGCATCAAGTCCGTCGTCGTCTACTCCGAGGCCGACCGCGAGGCCAAGTACGTCAAGCTCGCCGACGAGGCCGTGTGCATCGGCCCGGCGCCCAGCGCGCAGAGCTACCTCAACATGCCGGCCATCATCAGCACGGCCGAGGTCACCGACGCCGAGGCCATCCACCCCGGCTACGGCTTCCTGAGCGAAAACGCCGACTTCGCCGAGCGCGTTGAAAGCAGCGGCTTCACCTTTATTGGCCCGACGCCCGAGAGCATCCGCATCATGGGTGACAAGGTCTCG
>JBILSW010000384.1:0-3720 GCA_044371895.1 Rubrivivax sp. | reverse complement strand
AGCGACAGGCGGCGTGCCGACGAGCGGCTGCGCACGCCAATGAACCCGCCCTCGGGTGGCGGCGCGGGCAGCAGCTCCCAGTCGGCGCGACCCGTGAACGGGTCGGCCCAGCGGCGGCGCAGGTGATGTCGCGGGCCGCCTTCGAAGCCGCCGCGAGAGTCGATGAGCAGGTCGTCCAGGCTGGCGGGCCAGGCAGCGGGCTCGCGGGCGCTGCGGTAGCGGCCGATGGCCTCGCGGATCTGCTCGCCGCGGAAGCGCAGCTCCGCCTCGCGCTCGCGCTGCGTCTGCAGGCTCCACTGCCGGCCCAGCGCGGCCAGCGCCGCTCCCGAGACGGCCAGCACGAGCAGCAGGCCCCACCAGGTGAGGCCGCTTCGAGCGCGCCGACGGCTACCACTCTGCATAGGGCCTCCCGTCGCTGCCACGCCCGCCGGCGCCGCTGCGGACGTCGTCGATCCCGCCTGCCGCGATGCCGCCAGCGGGGGGTGACGCGGCGGCGATCTCGATCCAGGTGCCGGGCTCGCCGGTGACGGGATCGAGGGGCACCGCGCGCAGGTAGCGCGCCTCGGCCAGTTCGGCCAGCGACTGCGGCCACCGGCCCTGGTCTGCCGCGAACTGGTCGATGGCATCTCGCATGACCGACAGCGAGGTGACCAGCGCCCGCTCCCGCGCCACATCGAGGCTGCGCAAGTAGCGGGGTGCTGCCAGGCTTGCCAGCAGACCGACGAGCGCCAGCACCACCAGCAGCTCGATGAGGGTGAAGCCGCTCGTCGCCCGTTGCAGCGGGCGAGGCCCGGCGGGCAGGGTGTGCTCACCAGTCGCCATAGCGCGTGCCGTCGAGGGCCGTCGCGGCGTGGCGCGATGCCACGTCGAAGACGTCGCGCCCGGCCGCGGGCGCGTCGGGCGGGCTGTCGCTGGCGCGCAGCGCCCAGGTGGCGGCCGCGGGCAGGGACGGGTCGGCGAACGGGTCGCGCGGCACGCGCCGCAGGAAGTGACGCCGCGTCGCGCCCGGCTCGGCCGAGATGGGCACGCCCTGCGCCAGCAGCTCCAGCGTGGCCGGGTAGACCGGCACGTTGGCCGGCGCATCCGCCGGGCGCAGCACCTCGCCCCGCTCGACGGCGCGGGCGTAGGCGTCGATCGCGCCGCGGATTTCGCGCAGCGCCTGGCGCAGCGCAGCCTCCTTGTGGCGCTGCGCAGACAGCTCGACGAGGGGGCGCGCCGCCGCGGTCAGCACGCCCAGGATGGCCAGCACCACGAGCAGCTCCACGAGCGTGAAGCCCCGGCACCGGCCGGCGGGCCGTTCAACGCGGCGCATCGCGCACCTCGATGCGGCCGCGGCCCTCGACCAGCGGCGTCGTGGCCGCCGGCAGGCCGGCGGGATCGATGGCCGCCAGGCCGCCGAGCGTGACATCCGCGCCGCTGCCCGCCGCCGAGGGCAGCACGCGCAGCACCCAGGCCGTGGAGGCACCGGGTCCCAGGTCGAACGTCATGGGGCGCTGGCCCTGAGCCGTGCCTGCCGCGGCGCTGGCCAGCAGGTTGGCGTCGAACTGCAGCTCGCCCGTGATGCGGAACGGACCGGGGTTGCGCAGCGTGACGGTGGCGGTCTGCCCCGGCGCCGCCTGCTCGCTCACGTCGAGCACCAGGCGCGGCACCGGAGGCTCGGCGGCCTCGGGGGTGGAGCGCGGTGCCGGCTCGGCAGCGCCGCCGCTCCCCAGGGGGCCCCGGGCTGCCGCCATCGTCGCGCGCGCCGCGGCGGGCAGGCGCAGCGGCTCGGCCCCGGGGTTGAGGGCCGTGCCGCCGGGCCGCAGGCTCAGTGCCGCTTCGGGCAGCGGCAGGTTGCGCACGATGCGTGGCGTCAGCAGCAGCACGACCTCGGTCTTCTTGCGCTGGTCAGTGTCGACGCCGAACAGCCGCCCCAGCCAGGGCACGCGCGCCAGCCCGGGCACGCCGTCGATGTTGCGCAGCTCGTCGTGCTTGGTCAAGCCGGCCAGCACCTGCGTCTCTCCGTCGGCCAGGCGCAGCGTGGTGCTGGTGCGCCGCGTGCCGAGCTCGTAGCCCACGCTGCCGGCCGGCCCGCCCACCTGACGCACGAGGTTGCTCACTTCAAGCGTCACGCGGATCGTCACCTCGTCGTCGAGCTGCACCGTGGGCTCGACGTCGAGCTTGATGCCCACGTCGAGGTAGCTCACCGAGGCGCTGACGCCCACGTTGGCCGCCGACGTGGTGGTGAACACGGGCAGCTTCTCGCCGACGTGCACCTGCGCCTTCTCGCGGTTGCGGGCGCGGATGGTGGGGTTGGCCAGGGTCTGCGTGTCGCCGTCGCTCGCGCGCAGGCTGGCCAGCAGCAGCGGGTTGGCGGTTCGCAGCTGCAGCAGCGATTCCATGCCGCGGGTGAGACGGATGGTGCGAGGCAGCTGGCCGAAAGCGTTGAACTCGCCTATCTGGAACTCCTGCGGCCACTGCAGCCCGATCTCCGACAGGCGCGAGGAACTGATCTCGAGCACCTCGACGTCGATCTGCACCTCGGGCTCGGGCAGGTCGAGGCCGGCCACCAGGTCTTCGACCAGCCGCACGGTGGCCGGCGTGTCGCGCACCACCAGGGCGTTGATGCGCTCGTCGACGTGCACGTCCTGCGTCTTGGCCATCGTGCGCACCATGGCCGCGATGCCCTTGGCGTCGCCGTTGGTGAGGTACAGCGTGCGCGTCACCAGCTCGGCGTGCTCGCGCTGCTTGGCCACCGTCGCGGGGTACACGAGCAGCGTGCGCTCGTTGAGCCACTTGCGGTCGAGCTGCTGCGTCACCAGCAGCACGCGCAGGGCCTCGGCCAGCGGCAAATCGCGCAGTGCCAGCGTCACGCGGTTGTCGGCACGCACGTCGCGGTCGAAGACGAAGTTCAGGCCGTGCGTGCGCGACAGCGCCTCGAACACCTGGCGCAGCGGGGCCTCGCGGAACTCCAGCGACACCGGCCGTGCCAGCGCGCCGGCCAGCGGCGCGGCGTCGTCAGCGGCCGTCGGCGTGGCCAGCAGCTGGTTCATCAGGGCCCGGGCGGCGGCGTGCTGGGGCTGTTCGCGCAGCACGGCCGCCAGACGCTCGCGGGCCAGCCGGCGTGCCGCCTCGCGGGCAGCCTCCCCAGCGGGCTCGGGGCGGCCTGCCGCTTCGCGCAGGGCCAGCGCCAAGGCCTCGCGTACGGCGCGCAGCTCGGCGTCGGCGCGGTCTGCCCGGGCCAGATCGCGCTCCAGTTCGGCCACGCGGGGGTGGTCGGGCACCAGGGCGCGAGCCTGCAGCACGAGTACGCGGGTCTCGCCCAGGCGGCCTGCGATGCGCGCGCGCTCGGCCTGCGCCAGCGTCTGCAGCACCAGCGTCTGGGCCAGGCGCGTGCGCTCGGCGCGCAGCATCGCCTCGTCGGGGGGGGCCGCGCGCAGCGCCTGGTCGATCAGCGCCAGGGCCTCGAGGCTGCGGCCCTCGCGCGCCAGGGTGCGCGCCTGCTCCTGGGGTGTCGTGGTGCAGGCCGTGGCCAGCGCCACCACCAGCAGCAGCGTAGGCAGGCGGCGAGCGGGCCGCTCTGTGCTCATCGCGCCTCCCAGGCCAGGCGCAGGTCTTGCTCGCCCCCGAGGGCCCGCAACTCCACGGCATCGGGCCCGATGCGCTCGACGCGCCAGCGGCCGTCGAGCGTGTCGCCGCCGGCCACGACCAGCAGCTGCTGCGGCGTGGCCAGCAGAGCGC
>JBILSW010000030.1:0-12584 GCA_044371895.1 Rubrivivax sp. | reverse complement strand
AGGTGCTGGCGGCGTCTCAGGTGTGGGCGTCGGTGGCCTCCAGCGTGGCGCTGTGCGCCGTCGCGCTGGTGGTGGTGAGCCGGCTGCTGCGGGCTGCGGCGCTGAAGTAGCGCCAACCTTCCCCGCCCGCGCCGCCGGGGTGCCGTCTCCGGCGGCCCGGATCAGGCCGCCAGCAGGCAGCATCCAGCGGCCGCGAGCGCGGCGCACCTCGTCCTGCCAGGGCAGGTCGTGGATCAGATCGTGCAGCGCCAGCAGGCGCGGGCCGTCGTGCAGGCAATGGCCGGTGCCATCGTGCAGTTCGACGTTCGCCAGCACCACCATCGGGTCGCCCATGGCCACGACGTTTGCGCGCACTTCACGCCATTCCCATGCCAGACCGATCCGTCGGCCGTCGACGCTCAGGCCCCACACGGCCTGGCCGCGCTGCAGGCCGGGGAACTCGTCGTCGTCCTCGACCGATGTGCCGAGATGGCGGAACCGGTCGGCCCAGGTGCGCCAGTCATCGACCTGCGCCACCACGGCGGGCCAGGTCACGATGTGCCAACTCGGAATCGCCATCACAATCTCCATGCGGGTGCAAGCGGTGCGGCGGAGTGTTGGCTCACCGACCTGTCACGCGCAAGCTGTCAACTCTGTCAGGTGCCCGGGCAGATTCCACGAATGCGTCAGCAGGACCTCATCGAGATTGGCCAGTCGGCGGACTTGCCCAGCTTCGAGCGCGGCCTGGTGCGGCTCGCGGGTGAGCTGGACTTTCCATTGGTCAGCGGTATGTTGGTCGTGGAGCAGGCCAGCAGCGAGCCGCTGTTCGTCTCGGTCGGCAACACGCCGAGCGATTACGCCGACTCCTATGTCGACGTCGGCGCCTATCGTCGTGATCCGGTCTTGCAGCGGCTGAAGCGGCTGAGCGTCCCGATCATTTATGACCAGACCACCTACGTGAGCCAGGGTGCGGGCGATCTTTGGGAGCACCAGGCCAGGTTCGGCTACCGCACTGGCGTGGCGGTGGCCTTGCATCTGCCCAATCACCTGCACTTCGTGCTCGGCGTCGACAGGCGCGACCCACTTCCAACCGACGATCGTGTGGTCACCCGACTGATGGGCGATCTTCAGTTGTTGGCTGTGCATGCGCAGGATGCGGCGGTCCGACTGCTCAAGCGGGATCAAACCGAGGCACCCGAGGAGTTCAAGCTAACGCCGCGTGAGCTCGAGGTCCTGCAAATGACTATGGACGGGCACACGGCTTCAGAGATCGGATACCGGCTGATGATCTCGGTGCCGACCGCGAACTTTCACTTGCGCAACGTTCGCGAGAAGCTGGGCGCCCACAGCAAGCACCAAGCGGTACTGATCGCGCTGCGTCGCGGCCTGCTTTGACGGCCTCAAGAGCACAGGTCCGTGCGCAGTTGGTTGCCCCAAGTCGGGGCGACGCCTCCCTCGCGTACAGGATCGCCTGGGCGTGACCCTATCAAGGTTGACAGTTACGAAAGACCCGTCGGGCTGATGAAATCTTCTCGAATCGCCCAGTTGGCGCGCGATGAACGAGGAGCCGGTCATGCTTGAACTCATCCTGAGCTATTTCTTTGAACTGCCTCGCGGCGGCTGGTGACCGCGACCTGAATCCGCCATGAATCAGCGGCGAAGCCGCATCGGTCCTCAGTCCATCGGCGGCACCAGCGAACCGACGGCCGGTGCGGGGTAGGCTTCGGCCAGGCGATGGCGTCGGTCTGGGCTCATCGCCCAGGCGGCGCGGTGTCGCACTCCAGACGCATGAGCCAAGCCAAGGCCTCTGCACGGCTGGCGCCGCACATGGCCGGCTGCGGCATCAGCGAGGCGCAGACGCCGGGTCGTTCCGGTCGGCCGAACAGCCGGCAGCGCTCGGCCTCGTCGAGCTGCACGCAGCGCACGCCTGCCGGCTTCCCAGCGGGCATGCCCGGGATGGCCGAGCTGATCGACGGCGCCGTGCAGCAGGCGCCGCAGGCGGGGCGGCAGTGCATGCGGCGATCCTAGGGCCATCCGCCGGGCGGCGGTCGCGCCGATCGGGCCGCGCACCGCAAGCCAGCACGCTGCCACCGGCGCGAGGGCTTCGTAGAATCCGCGGATGCAGCACCCCCAGGCATTCGACGTCATCGTCGTCGGCGGCGGCCACGCCGGCACCGAGGCCGCCCTGGCCGCCGCCCGCATGGGCTGCGCCACGCTGCTGCTGACCCACAACATCGAGACGCTGGGGCAGATGAGCTGCAACCCCAGCATCGGCGGCATCGGCAAGGGCCACCTCGTCAAGGAGGTCGACGCGCTGGGCGGCGCGATGGCCGAAGCCACCGACGAGGCCGGCATCCAGTTCCGCATCCTCAACGGCAGCAAAGGCCCGGCCGTGCGCGCCACGCGCGCGCAGGCCGACCGGGTGCTCTACAAGGCGGCCATCCGCCGCCGGCTGGAGAACCAGCCCGGACTGTGGTTGTTCCAGCAGGCGGTCGACGACCTCATGGTCGAAGGCGACCGGGTGGTGGGCGCCGTCACGCAGATCGGCATGCGCTTCCGCGCCCGCGCAGTGGTGCTCACGGCCGGCACCTTCCTCGACGGCCGCATACACGTGGGTCTGCAGAACTACAGCGCCGGCCGCGCGGGCGACCCGCCTGCGGTGAGCCTGTCGGCGCGCCTGAAGGAGCTGAAGCTGCCACAGGGCCGGCTGAAGACCGGCACGCCGCCGCGCATCGACGGCCGCTCGATCGACTTCTCGAAGCTGCAGGAGCAGCCCGGCGACCTGGACCCCGTGCCGGTGTTCAGCTTCCTGGGGCACGCCGGGCAGCACCCACGGCAGGTGCCGTGCTGGATCACGCACACCCACGCCGGCACGCACGACATCATCCGCAGCGGCTTCGACCGCAGCCCCATGTTCACCGGCGTGATCGAGGGCGTTGGCCCGCGCTACTGCCCGAGCATCGAGGACAAGGTCAACCGCTTCGCCGACAAGGACAGCCACCAGATCTTCCTGGAGCCCGAGGGCCTGACGACCCACGAGTTCTACCCCAACGGCATCAGCACCAGCCTGCCTTTCGACGTGCAGCTGGCCGCCGTGCGCTCGCTGCCCGGGCTGGAGCAGGCCCACATCCTGCGGCCCGGCTACGCCATCGAGTACGACTACTTCGACCCGCGCTCGCTGAAGCCCACGTTCGAGACGCAGGCCATCCGCGGCCTGTTCTTCGCCGGGCAGATCAACGGCACCACGGGCTACGAGGAGGCGGCGGCGCAGGGGCTGTTCGCGGGCGCCAACGCCGCGCTGCAGGTGCAGGGCCGCGAGCCGTTGGCGCTGCGGCGCGACCAGGCCTACCTGGGCGTGCTGGCGGACGACCTCGTCACCAAGGGCGTGACCGAGCCCTACCGCATGTTCACCAGCCGGGCGGAGTTCCGGCTGCAACTGCGCGAGGACAACGCCGACCTGCGCCTGACCGAACTCGGCCGCGGGATCGGCCTGGTGGACGAGCGCCGCTGGGCAGCTTTCCAGACCAAGCGCGAGCGCCTGGAGCGCGAGCTGCAGCGCCTGCGCACGGTGTGGGTGCGCCCGGCCACGCTGCCGGCCGAGGCCGCCGAGCGGCTGCTGGGCAAGGCACTGGAACGCGAATACGCGCTGGCCGACCTGCTGCGCCGGCCCGGCGTGGGCTTCGACGTTGTGGCCGAGGCGGCCGCCCTGGCCGGCCACCCGCAGGCTGTTTCACGTGAAACACTGCGGGCCGAGTGGGGCCGCGACGCCGCCGACTCCGTGATCGAGCAGGTGGAAGTCGCCACCAAGTACGCCGGCTACATCGAGAAGCAGCAGGACGAGGTCGAGCGCAGCGCCGCGCACGAACGCACGCCGCTGCCCGCCGACCTGGACTACGCCCAGGTGCACGCCCTCAGCTTCGAGGTGCGGCAGACGCTGCAGCGCCACCGGCCGGCCACGCTGGGGCAGGCCTCGCGCATCTCGGGCATGACGCCGGCGGCCATCTCGCTGCTGCTGGTGCACCTGAAGAAGAAGCGGTTGGGCAGCTTCGCCACGCCGGTTGCGGCGGCTGCCGGCCCGTGCGTCGCGCCGCAGGACCACGCCACCCCCGCGTGACGGCCGACACCGCCCCCGACGGGCAGCGCCTCGACGACCTGTCCGCCGCGCTCGGCCTGCCCATCAGCACCCCGCAACGCGCAGGGCTCGTGGCCTACGTCGAACTGCTGGCGCGCTGGAACGCCACCTACAACCTGACGGCCGTGCGCGAGCGCGAGGCTGTCTGGGCGCAGCACATCGCCGACTGCCTGGCCGTGCTGCCGGCGCTCGATCACCGCCTCGCCACAGGCGGCGTGCGGCGCGTGCTCGACGTCGGCAGCGGCGGCGGGCTACCCGGCGTCGTGCTGGCACTGATGCGGCCGGCGCTGGACGTAACCTGCGTCGACGCCGTCGGCAAGAAGGTCGCCTTCGTGCGCCAGGTGGCCGGCGCGCTGGACCTGCCCAAGCTGCACGCCGTGCACGGCCGGGTCGAGGCGCTGCGTGCCCCGCCCTTTGAACTGGTCACCTCGCGTGCCTTCGCCTCGCTCGCGGACTTCGTGCGCCTCACGCGGCCGCTGCTGGCCCCGGGCGGCACCTGGCTGGCGATGAAGGGCAGGGTGCCGTCCGACGAGATCGCCGCGCTGCCCGCCGACGTGACGGTGTTTCACGTGGAACCGATCAGCGTGCCCGGACTCGACGCCGAACGCTGCCTCGTCTGGATCAAGCCCAAAGCCCCATGAACCGCACCACCCCGCTCCTGGCCGCTGTCGCCGTCACGGCCCTCGCGGCCCTTACGGCCTTCGCCGCCCACGCCGCCGAGCCCCTCGCGGCGCCGCCGCTGCAGCCGCTGGCCAGCCTGGACGTGCCGTCGTACATGGGCACCTGGTACCAGGTCGCATGGTTTCCCAACCGCTTCCAGAAACAGTGCGTCAGCGACACGCAGGCGCAATACCGGCAACGCGAAGACGGGCGCATCGAGGTGCTCAACCGCTGCCGCCTGGCCGACGGCCGCCTGGACGAGGCCTCCGGCATCGCCCGGCCCGCCGGCTCCACGCTGCGCGACCAGCGCCTGAGCCCGGCCACGCTGGAGGTGAGCTTCCTGCCCGCCCTGCTGCGTTGGATCCCGGCCTGGGGCAGCTACTGGGTGGTGGCGCTGGCCGACGACGGCCGCTACGCCGTGGTCAGCGAGCCACAGCGGCAGTACCTGTGGGTGCTGGCGCGCGCACCGCGCCTGTCGGCCGACGACGAGGCGACGATACGATCGCTGCTCACCCGCCAGGGCTTCGACCTCAGCCGCTGGCAGGCCCACGCCCACAGGCCCTGACGCTGCAACGGCCGCCCCCCAGCCCGCCCTCCCCCGGATTCCCCCATGTTCGGCATCGCCGACTTCGGCGCCTTCTGCGCCGCCATCCTGCTGTTCCTGGCCCTGCCGGGTCCGGGCACCTTCGCGCTGCTCACAGCCACCGGCAAGGGCGGCCGTCGCGGCGGCGCCGCCGCCACGCTGGGGGTGTTGGTCGGCGACCAGGTGCTGCTGTGGCTGGCCGTGGCTGGCGTGGCGGCGCTGCTGGCCGCCCACCCCGCGGTGTTCAAGGCCGTGCAGTACGCGGGCGCGGCCTACCTGGCCTGGATCGGCCTGAAGCTCATCTTCGCGCGCGACGGCGAGGCCTCGCCCATCCGCATGCACGCCGGCCACTACGCGCGCCAGGCCTTCCTGATCACCCTGCTCAACCCCAAGGCCATCGTGTTTTACATGGCCTTCTTCCCGCTGTTCATCGACCCGGCCACGCACCAGGGCCTGCCCACCTTCGCGGCCATGGCCGCCACCATCGCCGCGATCAGCGCCGCCTACTGCCTGGCGCTGGTGTGGCTGGCCGACGCCGTGAGCGCACAGGTGCGAGCCCACCGCCGCCTGGCCGCTGCGCTGCAGCGGCTGGCGGGCGTGGCGCTGGTCGGCTTCGGCCTCAAGCTCGCCGCGCCCTGATCCGGGGCAAACCCATGCGCATCTTCTGCATCGCCAACCAGAAAGGCGGCGTCGGCAAGACGACCACCACCGTCAACCTCGCGGCCGGCCTGGCGCATCTGGACCACCGCGTGCTGCTGGTCGACCTCGACCCGCAGGGTAACGCCACCATGGGATCGGGTATCGACAAGCGCGCGCTCGAGGCCAGCGTATACGACGTGCTGCTCGGCGCCACCGGCATCGCCGAGGCGCGCCAGGCCAGCCCGCACGGCGGCTACCACGTGCTGGGGGCCAACCGCGAGCTCGCCGGCGCCGAGGTGGAACTGGTGCCGCTGGAGCAGCGCGAGCGCCGCCTCAAGGCCGCCCTGGCTGCCGTGAAGGCCGAGTACGACTTTGTGCTGATCGACTGTCCACCGTCCCTGAACCTGCTCACACTCAACGGCCTGTGCTCGGCGCACGGCGTGATCGTGCCCATGCAGTGCGAGTACTTCGCGCTCGAGGGGCTGTCGGACCTCGTCAATACCATCAAGCAGGTGCATGCCAACCTCAACCGCGAGCTAGAGATCATCGGCCTGCTGCGCGTGATGTTCGACCCGCGCATCACTCTGCAGCAGCAGGTGTCCGACCAGCTCAAGGCGCACTTCGGCGACAAGGTCTTCGACACCGTCATCCCGCGCAACGTGCGCCTGGCCGAAGCCCCCAGCTACGGCCAGCCCGGCGTGACCTTCGACCCCGCCAGCAAGGGCGCGCAGGCCTTCGTCGCCTTCGCGCGCGAGATGGCGGCGCGGCTGGGGCACAAGCCCGCCTCCCCGGCACCCGCGGCCTGACGCACCCACGAAGCACCCGATGACGCCGCCGGCCGCGCTGCTGTCGCGCGTGGAGGACGCCGGCCTCAACGCCAGCGCGCCGCCGGGCCAGTGGTGGATCGACGGCTGGCTGGTGCGCACCCTGCCCGGCAAGGCCCGCCGCGCGCGCTGCGTGAACGCGCTGATGCCGGGCGTGCTGCCGCTGGACGAACACATCGCCGCCGCCGAGGCCGCCTGCGCGCGCGCCGGGGTGCCGCTGATCTTCCGCATCACGCCATTCACGCAGCCGGCCGACCTGCCCGCAGCGCTGCAGGCCCGCGGCTTCGCGCCGGTGGACCCGACCCGCGTGCTGGTGGCGACCACCCTGCCCGCCAAGGCGCCGCCCCCGGTGCCCGCCGGCTTGCGGCTGGAGTCGCTCGACGGCGAGGCCTTCGCCGAGTCCGTGGGCGCGCTGCGCGACTCGCCACCCGAGCACCGCCGCAGCCACGCCCTGCGCCTGGCGCACTCGCCCGTGCCTTACCGCGGCCTGGTGCTGCGGCGGCCGGGCGACGGCGCCGTCATGGCCTGCGGCCAGGTGGCCACCGAGACCCCGCTGGCCGGGCTTTACGACGTCTTCACCCACCCCGAGGCCCGCAACCAGGGCCTGGCGCGGCTGTTGTGTGAGCACCTGCTTTCGCTGGGTGCCAGCCTGGGCGCGACCATGGCCTACCTGCAGGTGGATGCCGCCAACGGCCCGGCGCTGGCGGTGTACCGCCGCCTGGGCTTCGTCGACGGCTACGGCTACGAGTACCTCGAGCGCACCAGCGCCTGAGCGGGCCGGGGGCCGCCAGAGCTACAGCCCCAGGCCCTCGTCCAGCCCCAGGTGCACGTTCATGGCCTGCACGGCGGCACCGCTGGCGCCCTTGCCCAGGTTGTCCAGCCGCGCCACCAGCAGCGCCTGCGTGGCGTTCGCGAACACGAACAGGTCGGCGCGGTTGGTGTCGTTGCAGGCCTGCACGTCGAGAAAGCCCGCCTCCAGCGTGGCCGCGTCGCGCAGCGGCATCACGCGCACGAAGCGCTCGCCGGCGTAGCGCGCCGCCAGCGCCGCGTGCACGGCCTCCGGCGTGGTGCCCAGCGCCTGCGTGTGCAGCGGCACCGTCACCGCCAGCCCCTTGTAGAAGCTGGCCACCACGGGCATGAAGATCGGCGGCGCGCCCAGGCCCGTGTGCGCCATCATCTCGGGCAGGTGCTTGTGCGCCAGCCCCAGCGCGTAGGGCCGCGGCGACGTGAGCGCCTGCTCCATCGGCTGGGCCTGATACTGCTCGATCATCTTCTTGCCACCGCCCGAATAGCCGGTGATGGACGTGGCGCTCAGCGGCGTCGCCGGCGGCACCAGGCCGGCGTCGAGCAGCGGCCGCAGCAGCAGGATGAAGGCGCTGGCGTGGCAGCCCGGGTTGGCGATGCGCTTCGTGCGGCGCAGGGCCTCGCGCTGGCCGGCGCAGAGTTCGGGCAGCCCGAACACCCAGCCCGGCGCCGTGCGGTGCGCGGTGCTGGCGTCGATCAGGCAGGTGCGCGGGTTCTCCACCAGCGCCACGGCCTCGCGCGCGGCGGCGTCGGGCAGGCACAGGAAGGCCACGTCGGCCGCGTTGAGCAGCCGCGCGCGCTCGGCGGCGTCCTTGCGCTTGTCGGCGGCTATCTTCAGCAGCTCGACGTCGCGGCGCCCGGCCAGCACCTCGTGGATGCGCAGGCCGGTCGTGCCTTCCTGGCCGTCGACGAACACGGTGAACGCCATCGCTGCCCCTTTCGCTCGCGGCCTGGCGCCGCCCATGATGCAATGCCGCACAGGATAAACCCCATGGCGCCCTCCCCACGCGTGCTCGTGCTGCCCGGCTGGCAGGACTCCGGCCCCGACCACTGGCAGAGCCGCTGGGAGCGGGCCCACGGCTTCGTGCGCGTGCAGCAGGCCGACTGGATGACGCCGCGCCGAGGCGACTGGCTGGCGCGCCTGGACGAGGCCCTGCTCGCCGAAGCCGCGCCCGTGCGGCTGGCCGCGCACAGCCTGGGCTGCCAGCTGGTGGCGGCCTGGGCCGCGCACTCGCGCCACGCGGCGCGCGTGGCCGGCGCGCTGCTGGTGGCGCCGCCCGACACCGAGCGCGAAGACACCCCCGGCGCCATCGCCGGCGCCTGGCGCCGCATCGAGCGCGGCCGGCTGCCCTTTTCCGCAACCGTGGTGGCCAGCAGCGACGACCCGTACTGCGCCATCGGCCGCGCCCGCGAGATGGCCGGCCAATGGGGCGCCCGCTTCGTGGAAATCGGGGCACGCGGCCACGTCAATGCCGACAGCGGCCTGGGCGACTGGCCCGAGGGCCTGGCGCTGCTGCAGGCGCTGGAGCCGGCATGAAGCCGTCGCAGCAGGCCGTCGTCGTGATCGTGCTCGGCGCCCTGGCGGTGGTGCTGTCCGCCGTCTCCTGGGTGCTGGGGGTGTTGTTCGTGCTCGGCGTGGCCGGCGCCGCGGCGATCGTGATCGTGTTCCTGCCACGCTGGATCATCAGCCTGGGCGAGCGGGCCCACGGCGGCTGGCGCAGTCAGCTCTGGAAACGTGCCGAAGGCCGCCACCACGCCTTCGCCGGCGTGGCCTTCGACATCGTCGACGACGGCCGCCACGTCTGGATGCACGGCGACGCGCTCAAGCGCGTGCTCGCCCGCCCCGAGGCCGACGACGTGCTGGCCGCGCGCATCAGCGGCAAGTGGAAGATCGACGAGCGCCAGCGCCTTTGGCTGCGCGTGGACGGCGTGGTCGAGCACCTCGCCACCTTCCCCGGCCGCATGGACCCGCGCGTGCAGAGGCTGCGCCGCTGGCTGGAGCGCGACGTGCTCTACCCCGCCGAGCGCAGCCACGCGCGCTGAGACAATCTGCCGTCATGGTCACCAAGAAACGCACGGGGCTGGGCCTCGGCCTCGAGGCCCTGCTCGGCCCCACCGCCCCCGAAACGCCCGCCGCCGACGGCCCGCCGTCGGTGCTGCCGCTGTCGGCCCTGCGCCCCGGCGCCTACCAGCCGCGCACGCGCATGGACGAAGGCTCGCTGTACGAGCTGGCGCAAAGCATCCGCAGCCAGGGCGTTATGCAGCCCATCCTGGTGCGCCCCCTTGCGGCTGGTTCTGGCGAGCCGGGGCACTACGAGATCATCGCCGGCGAGCGCCGCTTCCGCGCCGCGCAGCTGGCCGGCCTCGACGAGGTGCCGGTCCTCGTCAAGCCCGTGGCCGACGAGGCCGCAGCGGTGATGGCGCTGATCGAGAACATCCAGCGCGAGGACCTGAACCCACTCGAGGAGGCGCAGGGCCTTCAGAGACTGGTGCGCGACTTCGGGCTCACGCACGAGCAGGCGGCGCAGGCCGTGGGCCGCTCGCGCAGCGCTGCGAGCAACCTGCTGCGCCTGCTCAACCTGGCCGAGGCCGTGCAGCAGATGCTGCTGGCCGGCGACATCGAGATGGGCCACGCGCGCGCCCTGCTGGCCCTGCCCGCGGCCGAGCAGGTGATGGCCGCGCAGGCCGTGGTCGCCCGCAAGCTGAACGTGCGCGAGGCCGAGCGGCTGGTGGCGCGCCAGGCGCCGCCGGCGCAAGGCGAGACGGCGCCCGCCAAGGCCCGCGCTGCGACCAAGCCGGGCGACATCGCACGGCTCGAGGAACGCCTGGCCGACGCGCTGACGGCGCCGGTGGAGATCCGTCTGCGAAAGGGGCGCGCAGGGCACGGCGAGATCGTCATCGCCTTCGCCAACCTCGACGAGCTCGACGCCCTGCTCGACAAGCTCGGCGCCGCCGAGCGCTGAGCCGACGCGCCGGCACTGCCTGCACCGGGTGAACCCGCCGCTGCCGCGGGCGCGCCCCTTGCTATCCTGCCCGGAACCACTGCTGACCGCATCAACACCCGGAGACCCCAGACCATGCCCAAGAACCTGACGCCCAAGCTGCTCGCCGCTGCGCTGATCGCCACCGCCGCCACCGCGGCGCAGGCCCAGCCCGCCGTCATCTACGACATGGGCGGCAAGTTCGACAAGAGCTTCAACCAGGCCGCGTTCGACGGCGCCGAACGTTGGAAGAAGGAGTCGGGCAAGAACTACCTCGAGTTCGAGATCAGCAACCCCACGCAGCGCGAGCAAGCCAAGCGCCGCATGGCCGAGCGCGGCGCCAACCCCATCGTGGCCATCGGCTTCAGCCAGGGCTCCAGCCTCGAGAAGGTGGCGCGCGACTTCCCCAAGCTGCAGTTCGCCATCATCGACAGCGTCGTCAACCTGCCCAACGTGCAGAGCATCGTCTTCAAGGAGCACGAGGGCAGCTTCCTCGTGGGCATGATGGCCGCGATGGCCAGCAAGACCGGCAAGGTCGGCTTCGTGGGCGGCATGGACATCCCGCTGATCCGCAAGTTCCAGTGCGGCTTCGAGCAGGGCGCGAAGTTCGTCAACCCCAAGGCCGAGGTCGTGGCCAACATGACCGGCACCACCCCCGCGGCCTGGAACGACCCCGCCCGCGGCGGCGAGCTCGCCAAGGCGCAATTCGCCGCGGGCGTGGACGTGATCTTCGCCGCCGCCGGCGGCACCGGCCTGGGCGTGTACCAGGCGGCCAAGGACAACGGTCGCCTGGCCATCGGCGTGGACAGCAACCAGAACCACCTGCACCCGGGCACCATGCTCACCAGTATGGTCAAGCGCGTGGACGTGGCCGTGCACGAGGCCTTCAAGGGCGTGAAGCCGGGCGTGTCGTCGCTGGGCCTGAAGGAGGGCGGCGTCGACGTGGCGCTGGACGAGCACAACGCCCGGCTCGTGACCGCCGACATGCGCAAGCGCGTGGACGCCGCGCGCGCCGACATCGTCGGCGGCAAGGTCAGGGTCATCGACTTCATGTCGAACAACGCCTGCAGGTGACGCAGCCGCCGCCCCGAGGCTGAGATCTTGCGTCCTGGGAGCACGGCGCCGCCCGCGGTGGCGATGCGCCACATCGACAAGCGCTTCGGCGCCGTGCACGCCAACCGCGACGTGAACCTCACGGTCGAGGCCGGCACCGTGCACGGCATCGTCGGCGAGAACGGTGCCGGCAAGAGCACGCTGATGAGCATCCTGTACGGCTTCTACGAGGCCGACGGGGGCGAGATCGCCATCGACGGGCAGCCAGCGCGCATCCGCGGCTCGCGGGAGGCCATCGCGCTGGGCATCGGCATGGTGCACCAGCACTTCATGCTGGTGGACACCTTGAGCGCGCTCGACAACGTGATGCTCGGCGCGGAGCCCGGCTGGAGCCTGCCCGAGGCGCGCGCGCAGGTGCGCACGCGGCTCAAGGCGCTGATGCACGACACCGGCCTGGTGGTGAACCTAGACGCCGAGGTGCACGAGCTGCCGGTGGGCGAGCGCCAGCGGCTGGAGATCCTCAAGGCCCTGTTCCGCGGCGCGCGCATCCTCATCCTCGACGAGCCCACCGCCGTGCTCACGCCGGCCGAAACCGAGCAGCTGTTCCAGACGCTGCGCGGCCTGCGCGCCCGCGGCACGACGGTGCTGCTGATCACGCACAAGCTCAAGGAGATCATGGCCCTGAGCGACGCCGTCACGGTGATGCGCGGCGGGCGCGTGGTGCTGGACTGCCCCATCGGCGAGACCTCCATCGACGGCCTGGCCGAGGCCATGGTGGGCCGCCGCGTGAACATCGGCCGCGACGGCGCGGCCCCGCGCGAGCCCGGCCCGGTGCTGCTGCGCGCCTCGAGCCTGCGCTGGGCCGACGAGCTCGGCGTGCCGCGGCTGGCCGATGTGTCGCTGGCCCTGCACGCCGGCGAGATCGTCGG
>JBILSW010000383.1:0-3730 GCA_044371895.1 Rubrivivax sp. | reverse complement strand
CCATAGCAACAACGAATTGCCACTACAACAAGTTTCGACGCGACCCCCGCAAGTCCTTGATTTCCCTCGTGGCGAACGCTCCGAAACGGCCTCAAGGACTTCGGAAGTGTCGAACTTCGGAGACCGCGGGCACGGTGGGCGTCGAAGGGGGCCGGCGTCATGAGAACGCGATCGCTCTGCGGGCACCCGGATGACGCGGGCTCCTCATATCAATATAGACTGATATTCCATGAAGACCTCCATTCCGCCGCTGCGCGGGCCGTCGTGGCTCCGCCGTGCCACCTTGCTGATGCTGGTGGCCGGGGTCTCCCCGCAGGTGGCCTGCTCCGAGCCCGTGTCGTCGGCCGACGTGGCCACGCTCGACGAGGCGCGGCGGCTGCACGAGGGCGGGCAGGCGCTGCTTGTAGACATCCGCGAGAGCGACGAGCACGCCTCCGGCGTGGCGGCCGGAGCACTGCTGCTACCCATGAGCCAGCTGCAGCGCCGCATCGACGAGCTTCCCACCGACCCGGCGAGGCCGGTGCTGCTGATCTGCAACACGCAAAACCGCAGCGGCCGCACGCTGAAGGCGCTGCGTCGCCATGGCTACGGCCACGTACGCTACGTGCATGGGGGCATGAGCGAGTGGGCCCGACGCGGCTGGCCCGTGGTCAAGCCGCAGTCCTCAGGCAGCCGCTGAGACCTGCGCCGCAGCAGACTCGTCGAAAGCCGCTACCGCACTTGCGGCATACATCAGCGACGGACCGCCGCCCATGTAGGTGGCCACCCCCAGCGCCTCGTCGACCTCCTGCCGCGTCGCGCCGAGCCTGGCCAGGGCCTGGGTGTGGAAGCCGATGCAGGGGTCGCAGCGCACCGCCACGCTGAGCGCGAGCGCGATGAGTTCCTTCGTCTTCGCGTCGAGCGCACCCGGCGCCGTGGCCGCGCGACCGAGGTCGCCGAACGCCTGCATGACACCCGGCGTGCTGATGCGCAGTTCGGCCAGCCGCTGGCTGACCTGCGTGGTGAGGTGCTTGTAGCCTGGGACTTGCATCGTGCCGATTTTCCTGGGGTGCTGGGCGATGCCCGCATTGGGCGGCGCTGCTGCGACTGGCGCCTTGACTGCCGTCAAGCCCCGGCGGGTACGGCTGCGGCTTCGCCCAGCACCACGCGGCCCAGGGCCTCGGCGACCTCGATGCCATCGACACCGGCGGACATGATGCCGCCGGCGTACCCCGCGCCCTCGCCCGCCGGGTACAGGCCGCGCACGTTGACGCTCTGGTGGTCGGGCCCGCGGCGGATGCGCAGCGGCGAGGATGTACGCGTCTCCACACCCGTGAGCAAGGCGTCGGCACGCGAGAAGCCGGCGATCTGCCGCTCGAAGGCGGGCAGCGCCTCCCGGATGGCGTCGAGCACGAAGGCCGGCAGGCTGGGTTGCGCGGGGTCGGCCAGGTCGGTGAGCGTGACGCCGGGCCGGTAGGAGGGCTCCACCTCGCCCAGCACGCGCGAGCGCTGGCGCTTGACGAAGTCGCCCACCAGCTGCCCCGGCGCCTTGTAGCCGCCCTCGCCCAGCTGGTAGGCGCGGCTCTCCCAGAAGCGCTGGAAGGCGACGCCGTCGAGCGGGTCCACGGGGCCGCTGCCGGGCGCCTGGCGGTAGTCGTCGGGGTTGATGCCCACCACGATGCCGGCGTTGGCGTTGCGCTCGGCGCGGCTGTACTGGCTCATGCCGTTGGTGACCACGCGCCCGGGCTCGGACGTGGCGGCCACCACGGTGCCGCCCGGGCACATGCAGAAGCTGTAGACGCTTCGGCCGTTGCGGGCGTGGTGCACGAGCTTGTAGTCGGCCGCCCCCAGCAGCGGGTGGCCGGCACGCGCGCCGAAGCGGGCGCGGTCGATCAGGCCCTGCGGGTGCTCGACGCGGAAGCCCACTGAGAACGGCTTGGCCTCCAGGAACACGCCGCGTCGCTGCAGCATGGCGAAGGTGTCGCGCGCGCTGTGGCCCAGCGCCAGCACCAGGTGGTCGGCGTCGAGCTGCTCGCCGCCGGCCAGCGTGATGCCGCGCAGCGCGCCGCCTTCGATGTGCAGGTCGGTCAGCTGCTGTTCGAAGCGGATGCTGCCGCCCAGGCGCTCGATCTCGGCCCGCATCTTCTCGATCATGCTGACGAGCCGGAAGGTGCCGATGTGCGGCTTGCTGACGTAGAGGATCTCCTCCGGCGCGCCGGCCTTCACGAACTCGACGAGCACCTTGCGCGTGAGGTGGCGCGGGTCGGAGATCTGGCTCCAGAGCTTGCCGTCGCTGAAGGTGCCGGCGCCGCCCTCGCCGAACTGCACGTTGCTCGCGGGGTCGAGCACGCCGCGGCGCCACAGGCCCCAGGTGTCCTGCGTGCGGCGGCGCACGTCCTTGCCGCGCTCCAGCACCAGCGGCTCCAGGCCCATCTGGGCCAGGATCAGCGCCGCAAACAGGCCGCAGGGGCCGAAGCCCACGACCACGGGCCGGCTGCGGCCGGCGCGCGAGCCCGGCGCCGCGTGGCCGACGAAGCGGTACGTGGTGTCGGGCGCGGGCCGCAGGTGGGGGTCACCGCCGGCGGCTGCCAGCAGGGCCACCTCGTCGACGCCGGGCGCGAGCGCGACGTCGAGCGTGTAGACGAGCTGGATGTCGGACTTGCGCCGCGCGTCGTAGCCGCGGCGGAAGACGCGGATTTCGCTGAGTGCTGCTGCAGGCAGCTTCAGCCGCGACTGCACCGCCTCGCGCAGCGCGGGCTCGGGGTGGTCGAGCGGCAGGCGGAGATCGGTGATGCGCAGCATGGCTGCCAGATGCAGGCCTTGGCCAAGCTACCCGCGTGGATCCGGCTCTGCCGGGCCGCCGCGGGGCGGCCCTCTCGGGGGATAGCGAGCGGGAGCGAGCTTGGGGGCTCGTTCAACCGCCGCTTTTGGCCCGCTTGCCGGTGTTCGTCTTGCTGCGCGAGTGCGAGCCGCGCTCCAGGCTCACGCGCTGGCCGCGGATGGTGGTGACGGTCACGCCCTTGGGCGCGATGGGGCGCGGCGTGGCCTTGCGGTCCGCTTCGGTGACGATCTTGTTTCCCATGGTGCGAAGGCTCCGGGTGATGACAGGTGAATTCGGCAAAACCCCCGATTAGGCCACAAAGCCGCTTGATGGGCTGCCGCTCAGTGACAGTCGAAGGTGTTGCAGCCGCCGATGCGTCCGCCGTCGAACCCGCGCCTGAAAAAGGTCATCCGTGGCTCGGTGCTGCTGTGCATGAAGCTCTCCGGCACCACGCGGCCCCGGCCCGCACGCTGCAGCTCAAAGTCGCCCGGGTCTCCCAGGCGATGAGCCAATGTGTCGAAGGAGTCGAGGGCGATGCAGGCCCTTCTGTCGCCGGGGCAGTAGAACGGCCCCGTCGCACTCTGCCCCGAGCCGCAGGCCGTGGGCGTAGGTGGAGATGAACAGCCAGCCGCGGTCGCTCGGAGGGCCGGCGCTGGCGGGGCCTGCTGCACGGCATTGCGAAGCGTGCAGCTTCAGTGCGGCGCGGTATTCCAGGGGCGCTCGAAAGCCGTGAACAGGCTCACCGCCAGCTCGCGCAGCGGCTCCAGGTCGCTGGCATGCGCGCGGGACAGCTGCTCCAGGGCGTAGACGCGGTCCATGCACAGCCGCTGCAGGCTCACGCGCTGGCCGTCCAGCGCCATCCATGTGCTCAGCTCGCGCAGTTGCTCCAGCCGCACCGGCGCCACCAGCGGCACCAGCGGCGCGGGAACC
>JBILSW010000042.1:0-11526 GCA_044371895.1 Rubrivivax sp. | reverse complement strand
ACTCGGCCAGCGTCACGCCGCGCTGCGCGGCCAGCGGCTGCAGCTCGCGCAGCACCTCGCGCACGGGCAGCCGCAGGTCGCCGCGCTCCAGGTGCAGCGTGCCGGCGCTGCTCTCGATGCGCGCCACGTCGAGCAGGTCGTTCACCAGCGCCAGCATGCGCTGGCCCGAGGCGTGGATGTCGCCGAACATGGCGGCCAGCCGGGCGTGTTCGCCGGCCCGCCGCTGGCCCAGCTCCGAGAAGCCGATGATGGACTGCAGCGGCGTGCGCAACTCGTGGCTGATGTTGGCGATGAACTCGCTCTTCGCGCGCGACGCGTCCTCGGCGGCGTCGCGCGCCTCG
This sequence comes from Rubrivivax sp., assembly GCA_044371895.1. GTDB lineage: Bacteria > Pseudomonadota > Gammaproteobacteria > Burkholderiales > Burkholderiaceae_C > Rubrivivax. Next base: position 11,185 of record JBILSW010000042.1, on the reverse strand, counting down.
CGGGTGGCGCGCTCGACGGCGCGGTACTCGGTCACGTCGATGATCACCGCCAGGATGTCCGAGGGCGCCCCGCCGTCGCGGCCCGGCAGGGCCCGCTTCTCGATCACCACGTCGCGCATCGTGCCATCGGCGTGCAGCACGCGGGCCTCGTAGCGCTGCGGCTCGCCGGTGGCGTACACCGCGGCGTCGCGGGCCTCGTGCTCCTGCCGCTCCTGCGGCGACAGGTGGGCCCCAACGGGGCCGCCGATCGCGTCCTCGCGAGGCCGGCCGCTGAACACCTCCCAGGCGCGGTTGACGATGCGGTAGCGGCGGTCCCGCCCCACCACAGACATCGGCAGCGGGCTGCTCTCCAGCAGCATCTCGGTGAAGCTGAGCTGCGACTGCAGCCGGCCGCGGACCTGCAGCCGCTCGGTCACGTCGACCGCGCTGCCGACGAAGCCTGCGCCGTTCGGCAGCGGCGTGGCGATGCAGTCGTGGGGAACGGCCTCGCCGCTGGCCGAGCGGAACGACAGCGACACGCTGCGTGTCTTGCCGTCGGCCGGCGCGGGCAGCAGCAGGCGGCGGGCATTGCCGCGCTGGTCAGGGGCGACTGCATCGGCAAACGGCCGGCCGATCCAGACCGAGGCGGGCAGCCCCGTCAGGCGCTCCCAGGCCGGGTTCACGAAGCTCAGCCGACCATCGGCGTCGCAGCGGAAGACCAGCTCCTGCAGCCCGGACAGGATGAGGCTCATCTCGCGCTCGCGCGCGGCCACGCGGTCCTGCATCGCGGCACGGGCGCGCAGGCTGCGCAGGGGCGGCAGTGTCGTCGCGAAGGAAGTCAGCAGCCCGCCGAACAGCGCCGCGATGCGATCGGGCGCCAGGCGGCGCCGGTCGGGCCGTTTCACTTCAGCCGCACGATGGATGAGAGGCCGTGCCGGCGGGCCGCGGCCTCCAGCCGGCCGTCGCGCCGGATGCGTTCCACGAACCCGTCGACCTCCGCCAGCCAGGCAGCGTCACCCGGCTTGATGGCGTAGGCGTAGGGCAGCACGTGGAAGGGCCGCGGTGGGGCGATCAGCGCGGCCCAGTCGGCGTTGTCGAGCAACCGGCGGCTGTAGGGGTAGTCGGTCATGAACACGTCGACGCGGCCGGCCTCCAGCTCGCGCTCGCGCGTGGCGGGTGGGCTCACGCGCACCAGCCGGGCGTGCCGCAGCGTGGCGGCCATCACCGGCTCCATGAAGGTGCCGGACTGCACGGCCACGGCGACGCCGGGCCGGTCGATGTCCTCCCAGCGCCGCACGACCCGGTTGCCGCGGGTCGTGATGCCGTAGATGTCGCTCTGCAGGTACGGGCGCGAGAAGCGCAGCCGCTCCATGCGCTGCGGCAGCATGGCGACGGCGAACATCGCGACGTCGCAGCGGTCGCCCTCGAGATCGGCGACCAGGGTCGCGAACGACGAGTCGACGTAATGCAGCTTCAGGCCGAGGTCGCGGGCGAGCTCGGACGACAGGTCGATGTCGATGCCCACGAACTGCTGCGTGCGCGGGTTGCGCCAGCTCACGCCGTAGTAGTCGGGCCAGACGCACACGCGCACCGTGCCGGCCGCCCGCACGCGCTCGAGCACGCCCTGGGCCTGCGCCGGGCCCGGCTGGGCCAGCGTGGCCGCCACCAGGGCCAGGCCGCTGGCGGCGGCCAGCAGGCGGTGGCGCGGCGATCGCAGACGCGGCGGCGGCACGGTGCGTCTGGTGCGCAGGCCCGCCTCAGGCCATGCCGGCGTCGGCGCCGGTTGCCCGCCAGGCCCGCTCTGCGGGCGGCTCGTCGAAGTCCGTGCCGCGGCGGTTGAGGTCGTCGCGCAGCGCGATCAGCTCGTCGGCGTGGGCCAGGAAGGCGTCGGCGACCCGCGGGTCGAAGGCCTTGCCGCGCTGTCGGGCCAGCATCCGCAGCGCCTGCGCGTCGGGCAGCGCGCGGCGGTAGCAGCGGTCCATGGTCAGGGCATCGAAGAAGTCGACCACCGCGACGATGCGGCCAGACAGCGGGATCGCCTCGCCGGCCAGCCGCGACGGGTAGCCGCGGCCGTCCCAGCGCTCGTGATGCGTGAGCGCCACCTCGGCGGCGAGCTGGAACAGCGGGATGCGCGAGCGGCCGAGGATCTCGGCGCCGATCAGCGGGTGGCGGTTCATCTCCGCCCGCTCCGCGCCGGTGAAGGAACCCGGCTTCCTGAGCACGGCGTCGCGAATGCCGATCTTGCCGACGTCATGCATAGGCGCGGCGTGGCGCAGCAGCTGAGCCCACTCGGGCCGCTGGCCGAGCTGCAGCGCCAGCACGCGCGCCAGACAGCCGATGCGCAAGATGTGCACGCCGGTCTCGTCATCGCGGAGCTCTGCCGCGCGCGCCAGCCGCATCAGTGCGTCGTGATGCGCCTGGGCCACCTCGCGCAGCGCCTCGTTGCGCTCGCGGTACATGCGGCCGAAGTCGGCCACCAGGCGCTCCATCTGCGCGCCGGCGTCGTCGCTGAAGCAGCGGTCCGGCGGCGTCCACGACGGCGCTGGGGGCGCGGGCAGCGGCATCGGGGCGGTGTGCATGGCGGGTCGGCAGGGCCGTCGTCAGGCCGCGGTGCCGAGGAGCGAGCCCGTGAGCTCCAGCAGCTGCATCGGGCTGAAGGGCTTCACCAGGTGGGCGTCGGCGCCGGCTTCGTGCGTGGCCTGGCGGTCGCTGGCATGGCCGCGTGCCGATAGCACCACCACCGGCACCCGCGCCAGCACCGGGTCGGCCCGCAGGGCCCGACACAGGGCCAGGCCGTCCAAGGCGCCCGGCATCATCAGGTCGAGCAGCACGAGGTCGGGCCGCAGCGCCTGCGCCAGGGACAGGCCGGTGGCGCCATCGGCGGCCTCGTGGATCTCCACCGGCTCGAACTCCAGCGTCATGCGGATGAGGCGGCGGATGTCGGCGTGGTCTTCGACGAGCAGGATCTTGTGCAAGGCCATTCGGAACATGCTGGGTGCGCTCTACTATGCTAGAAATGCTACGGCCATTTCGGTGGATTTGCCGGGAGTCGGGCTCAAACGGCAGAATTGCGCAGATGACGACCGACCGTATGCCGCCCGGACGCGACGACTGCACCACGGTCGAGGTGGCACGCCTGCTGGGTCTGGCCGTGCGGTCGGTGCAGCTGATGGTCGACCGCGGCGAGCTCGAGGCCTGGAAGACGCCTGGGGGCCACCGCCGCATCCGCCGCCAGTCGGTGGAACGCTGGCTGGCCGGACGCCAGGCCGGGCCCTCGCAAGCGACGCCGCTGGGGCCCGCCGCGGGGCCGTCGCCGGCCGCGCCGGGCGAAGATGCGGAGACCGGCGCCGCGCCGCGCGTGCTGCTGATCGAGGACTCGCGCCACTTCCAGACGCTGGTGCAGTTGCTGCTGAAGAGCCGATTCCCCCAGGTCGAGCTGCATCTGGCCGACGACGGCATCGCCGGGCTGGCGATGGCCGGCAAGCTCGAGCCCGAGGTCCTGCTGGTCGACATCCTGTTGCCCGGCATCGACGGCGCCACGCTGATCACGGGCCTGCGCTCGCACCCGGCTTTCGCCCGCAGCCGCCTGATCGTCATCACTTCGCTGGAGGGCGAGGCGCTCGAGCCCTACGCGTTCGCGCTGGGTGGGCTGCCCGTCGTCCACAAGACGCGGCTGGCCGCCGAGCTGCCCGGTCTGCTGGCGCAGGCGCTGGCCGCCACCGACTCTGGCGCCGCGCTGCCGGCGTGAGCGCACCGCCGCCCGCGCCGCCCCGGCCGCGCGTGGTTTTCGTGGACGACGACGCGACGATCCGCCGCTTCGTCGCCATGGCGCTCGAGGACCTGCCGGTCGACGTCGTGACCTGCGCCGACGCCGGCACGGCGCGCACCGCCCTGCGCGAGGCCCCCGCGGCCCTGCTGCTGACCGACCTGATGATGCCCGGCGAGGACGGGTTCTCGCTGCTGGCCTCTGTGGTGGCCGACCCGGTGCTGCGCGCGGGTGCGCGGCTGGCGGTGTTCAGCGCCGGGCTGAACGCCACCACGCGGGCGCGGCTGCAGCCGCTGGACGTGTGGCGGGAACTCGGCAAGCCGGTGTCGACCGGCGAGTTGCTGGACTGCGTGGCCGCGGCCGCGGGGCTGCTGCCGCGCACGCGGGCGCCGGTGGCGGCCGCGCTGGGCGCGGACGAGCAGAACGTGGTCGACCGGCAGTTCGGCGGCGACGCTGCGCTGTACCTGGCGTTCCGCGAGGAGGCACACCGGCAGTTCGCGGCCGACGGCCGCGCCCTGGCCCGGGCCCTTGAGGCGGCCGACTGGCCGGCGCTGCGCCGACAGGCGCACAGCCTGAAGGGCGCGCTGGACACGCTGGGCGACGACGACGGCGCCGCGCTCGCGCGGCAGCTCGAGGCCTGCTCCGCGCGCGCCGACGGCGACGCCTGCCGCGCCGTCTGGCCGGCGCTGCGCGGCCACCTCGAGCGCCTGCCGGGCGGCCGGGGGTCCGGGCAGGGCGCTTGACGCCCTGGCGTCGCCGCGCCCAGACTGCGCAGAACACCACCCTGAGGGCCTGCGGCATGAGCAAGGCGGACAAGCAGCGCGACGGCAAGGCCCGGTCAAACGGCAAGGGCATGGGCAAGGCCGAGTACCTCGAGAAGCTCGCGCCGCTGGAGCTGGAACTCGACACCGTGGCGCGCTGGCTGCAGCACACGGGCAAGCGGCTGCTGGTGCTGATCGAGGGCCGCGACACCGCCGGCAAGGGCGGCGCGATCAGCGCCATCGGCCACCCGCTGAACCCGCGCATGTGCCACGTCGTGGCACTGCCCAAGCCCTCGGAGCGCGAACGCACGCAGTGGGTCTTCCAGCGCTACGTGGCGCACCTGCCCAGCGCCGGCGAGATCGTGCTGTTCGACCGCAGCTGGTACAACCGCGCCGGCGTCGAGGCCGTGATGGGCTGGTGCACCCCGGAGCAGACCGCGGCCTTCCTCAAGCAGGCCCCGGTGTTCGAGCGGATGCTGGTCGACGACGGCATCCTGCTGCTCAAGTACTGGCTCACGGTCGACCAGGCGCGGCAGGAGGAGCGCTTCGCCGAGCGCCTGGCCGAGCCGCTCAAGCGCTGGAAGCTCAGCCCCGTGGACCTGGAGTCGCGCGGTCGCTACGCCGCCTACACCGAGGCCCGCCACCGCATGCTCGAGGCCACGCACACCCGGCACGCGCCCTGGACGCTGGTGGACTTCAACGACCAGCGCCGCGGCCGCCTGGCGCTGATCCGCCACCTCATCGACGCGCTGCCCGAGCACGAGGTGCCGGGCCAGCCGGTCGACTTCCCGCCGCTTCCGGGCGAGCCGCTGAAGGAGCGCTTCAAGGGGCCGCTCAAGCCCATCTGATCAGGCCTTGCCCGAGCTTTCGAGCGCGCTACGGGCGCCGTCGAACTGCGCCAGCGCCTGGGCCAGCCAGGGCAGCACCGGCTGCAGCGTGGCAAACAGCGTGTGCGGCGGGTTGGCCACGAAGACGCTGCTGCCCAGCAGGCCGAAGCCGCGCTCCAGCGGCGGCGCCACGGTCAGCCGCGCGTGCAGCCAGCCCTTGCGGGCGCCGGCCTCAGACGCCGCCTTCAGGCGCTGCGGCAGCTGGGCGGCCTCGAGCAACTGCAGCTGCGGCAGCCAGACGATCACGATGGTCTCGGGCATGCGCTCCAGCGCCTCACGCACGGCGGCCAGCGTGCGCGCGTAGTCGGTCTTCAGCTCGTAGGGCGGGTCGATCAGCAGCACCGCGCGCCGCGTGGCGTGTGGCAGCTGGGCCTTGATGGCGCTGAAGCCGTCGCCCAGGTGCACCTGCACGCCGGGCTCCCCTCCGAGGTAGGAGTGCAGGATCTTGTGCTCGGTGGGGTGCATCTCGATCAGGCGCAGCTGGTCCTGCTCGCGCTGGCAGGCGCGCGCCAGGGCGGGCGAGCCGGGGTACTGCCGCAGGCCCTTGCCGTCGTTGAAGGCCTGCACCTGCCGCACCAGCGCCGCCACCGGCCCGGGCAGGTCGTCGCGGCCCACGAGGCGGCCGATGCCGTCGGCGTACTCGGCCTTCTTCTGCGCGTAGGCGCCCTCCAGCGAGTAGCCGCCGGCCCCGGCATGGGTGTCGATGAAGCGCCAGCCCGCGGGCTTGGTGCCCAGGTACTCGAGCACGGACAGCAGCACCACGTGCTTGAGCACGTCGGCGTGGTTGCCGGCGTGGAACGCATGGCGGTAGGCAAGCATAGGGGGCGGACTGTGCCACGGCCGGCGGCTCGGCCCGGCGGCGCCAATCCGACTGGCGGCACCGGTTCGCGCGCCGCGCCAGACTCACGCCCATGAGCACATCCTCCCTGTTCGACCCCATCCGCCTCGGCGACATCCCGCTGGCCACGCGCATCGCGATGGCGCCGCTCACCCGCAACCGCTCGCCGGGCCAGGTGCCCACGCCGCTGGTGGCCGAGTACTACGCGCAGCGCGCCGACCCCGCCACCGGCGCCGGCCTCCTCATCACCGAGGCCACGCCCGTGTGCCCCATGGGCCACGGCTACATCGACACGCCCGGCATCCACAGCGCCGAGCAGGTGCGCGCCTGGCGGCAGGTGACCGACGCCGTGCACGACCGCGGCGGCCGCATCGTCTGCCAGCTGTGGCACGTGGGCCGCATCTCGCACACCAGCCTGCTGCCCGGCGGGGCCGCGCCTGAGAGCAGCACCCACCGCGCCAGCGGCAGCCGCACGCTTGTGGCCACCGGCATGGCCGAGTGCTCGCCGCCCCGCGCCCTGGCCACCGACGAGGTGCCACGCGTGGTGGCCGACTTCCGCCGCGGCGCGGAGCTGGCCCTGGAGGCCGGCTTCGACGGCGTCGAGGTGCACGGCGCCAACGGCTACCTGATCGACCAATTCCTGCGCGACACCATCAACGACCGCACGGACCGCTACGGCGGCCCGATCGAGAACCGCATCCGCTTCCTGGTGGAGGTGATGCAGGCCGTGGCCGCGGCAGTGGGCAGCGGGCGCACGGGGCTGCGCATCTCGCCGGTCACGCCGTCCAACGGCGCCGCCGCCGACAGCGACCCGCTGGCGCTGTTCACCGCCGCGCTGCAGGCGCTGGCGCCGCTGCGCCTGGCCTTCGTCGAGGTGGTGGAAGGCGCCACCGGCGGCACGCGCGACGTGCCCGTGCACGGCCAGCCCTTCGACTACGCCGCGCTGCGCCGCGCGTTCGCGGGCCCCTGGATGGTGAACAACGGCTACACCCGCGAGATGGCGCTGGCAGCCGTGGCCTCGGGGCACGCAGACCTGGTGAGCTTCGGCCGGCCCTTCATCGCCAACCCCGACCTCGGCCGCCGACTGCGCGAGAACGCGCCCTGGAACGACCCCGACCGCAGCACCTTCTACCGCGGCGGCGCGCCGGGCTACACCGACTACCCGACGTTGCCTGCCGCGGCCTGAGACGGGCGGCTCAGCCGCGCCCCGTGCGGGCGCGGAACAGCTCGCGCAGGTTCACCTCGCGCGGGCCCGGTTGCAGCCGCAGCACGTCGCCCGCGGCCACGCTGCCCGGGTGCAGCACGGCGAGGTAGGCGCCGCTAAAGCCGCTGTCGGCCATCAACCGGCCAGCCTGCGCGAAGCCCATTGCGGCCTCGAACTTGAAGCAGGGCGTTCGGGGCTCGCTCACCACGAAGGTGGCGTCGGGGCCGACGAGGCGGTCGCCGATCCACAAGTCCTGCTCGCGCACGCCGGCCAGCAGCAGGTTCTCGCCGAACAGGCCAGGCGGCACGGCCTCGTCCCAAAGCGCCTGGCGGGCCTGCGCGCGCACGGTCTGCCAAAAGGACAGGTGGGCCTGCGGGTAGGCGTAAACCGCCTTGGCCAGGCCGCCATGGCGCGTGAGGTCGGCCTGCTCGTCGCCGGCCAAGCCCAGCGGGCCCACGGCCACGCGCCCGTCCACCGGCTGCTTGGCGATGGCAGTGGCCACCCGGCGCCCCGCAATCGCCACCGGGCGTACCCGGCCGACGCAGACGTGAACGATGGTGGCAGTGGCCGGTGCGGTGACGCTTGTCGAACCTTGTCCAGCCATGAACACAATTTCTATGCAAACAATGACGTACTCTTGACGAACGACGGGGTTACCGAACCAGCTTCTCACTGAAGACCGAACTCTTCGGATCTTTCTGGTCGGATGTTGAACTCTCTCGGGATTGTCAGGCGACGCGAGAAGTCGACTCCTTGTGGTGCGGACGAAATCATGGACTGCCGCCCGGGGTGGTTCATGTGTTCGTACGACGATCGACCGCGATCTGTTCAGCTCTGCAGCAAGCTGGGCCAGCGAGCTGGCGGCGATGGAGCACATGGCCTGCAGCGGCGCGCCAGGCCAGGCCAGGTCGGGCCGGCGCCAGCCGGTGTCGGTGTTCGGCAACTGGTTCACCATCTCGACGCGGCAGCCTTCGGGCACCGTAGCCTGCAGGCGGAGGTCACGCAGGCACAGGCTGCCCAGGAGCTCAAGTGTCCTGCCCTGCACAAAGGCCGGCACGGCGGGGCGTCGACATGACGGCGGTCGACAGCGCGACAGGTGCGCTCTTGGGGCTCTCCGGTGGGCGCCGCGTCGGCGCAGGGCAGGCACGATGGCAACTCACTGGCTCAAATTGCGAGCCACCTGGCACCGTCGCGCGGCAACGGGAAACCTGGGCAGAAACCGCGCTGAGCGACCAGGCCTGAGCCGTTGCTGTGCAAGGGGGCCGGAGGGCCTACGGTCGCTCTGGTCAACGACTCTTCAACCCTTTGCCGCGAATGCTCGCAACAGTCGGGGACCCGCTGAGGTTGCCCACTCAGGCTGGCGCACCCAGAGCCGCACGCGCTGCGGCGAACGCCACGAACGCGTCGATCGCCTCGGCCGGCGCGATGCCGTCGCGCCTGAGCACGCGCTCGGGCGGGTGCCCGAGCAGCAGCTTCTTCACCGGCAGCTCGAGCTTCTTGCCAGTGAGCGTGCGCGGGATCGCCGCGACGACATGCACCTCGTCGGGCACGTGCCGGGCCGACAGTCCGCCGCGAATCGCCTGGGCGAGGCGCTGTCGCAGCGTCGCGTCATCTGGCGTGCCCGGCCGCAGCACGACGAACAGCAGCAGGCACGACGGGCGGCCCAGGTACTCGAGGTCCACGACGAGACTGTCGAGGATCTCAGGCTGCGCCTCGATGACGCTGCAGAACTCGCTCGTCCCCATCCTGATCCCGGCACGGTTGATGGTGGCGTCCGAGCGGCCATAGAGGATGCCGCCGGTGGCCTGCGGCCGCGGGACCAGCCGCAGCCAGTCGCCATGCCGCCACACCGGGCCGGTGACCGGGTCGTCGAACAGGTCGAAGTAGCTCTCGCGGTAGCGCGCACCGTCAGTGTCGTTCCAGAAGAAGAGCGGCATCGACGGAACCGGCCGGGTGCAGACCAGTTCGCCGACCGCGCCGACCAGGGCGCGACCGGCATCGTCGAACGCGTGCACCGCACAACCGAGGTTGCGGCACTGCAGCTCGCCCGCGTACACCGGCAGCGTCGGCAGACCGACCATGAAGCCGCCCGAGATGTCGGTGCCGCCCGACACCGAGGCGAGCCAGACGTCGCGCTTGACGGCGTTGTAGATCCACGCGAAGCACTCCGGCGCGAGCGGCGAGCCGCTCGACTGGATCGCCTCGAGCGCCGACAGGTCGCAGGCCTCGCGCGGCACGAGGCCCGCCTTCAGCCCGCTGGCGAAGAATGCCGCGCCGGCGCCCATCGTGCGCACCCGGTGCTTCGCGACGAAGCGCCACAGGAACGCCCAGTCCGGACCGCCGCCCGCCTCGGCCGACAGGTTCGCGCGGGGTCCGCCAGCGGCGCCGTCGTACAGGCAGGCGGTGGCGCCAGCGAGCAGCCCGAGCAGCTGCAGGTTCCAGACGATCCAGCCGGTGGACGACATCCAGAAGAACCGGTGGCCGGGCCCGAGGTCGGTGTGCAGCACGGTGGTGACGAGCCCGGCGAGCAAGATGCCGCCGTGACCGTGCACGATCGACTTCGGCAGCCCGGTGGTGCCTGACGAGTAGACGATCCACAGCGGGGCGTCGAACGGCATCGGCACCGGCGCGAGGGGCGCGGGCTCGCGCACCGCCTTGCCCCAGCCGAGCGTGCGCAGCGCGCGCGGACCGGCGCCATCGGGCGCGTCGAACGCCGGCGGCCCAGCGCCGGGATCGAGCACCGGCAGCCACACCAGCGCCTCGAGCGACGGCAGCCGCGCGACGATCTGCGCGAGCGGCTCGCGCCGGTCGTGCGCCCGGCCGCCGAAGCGGTAGCCGTCGCAGGCGATCAGCACCTTGGGGGCGATCTGGGTGAACCGGTCGCCGACCGCCACCGGCCCCATGTCGGGCGAGCACACCGACCACACCGCGCCGATCGAGGCGACGGCGAGGAACGCGATGACCGTGTGCGGCAGGTTGGGCAGCCAGGCGACGACGCGGTCGCCCGGCTGCACGCCGAGCGCGCGCAGCGAGGCTGCGAACGCGCCGACGTCGCGGCGCAGCGTCGGCCAGTCGACCGCCCCTTCGCCGAGCGCCTCGCTCTCCCACAGCAGGGCCGGACCGGACAGGCCGTCGTGCCGCAGCACCTGGTCGACGAGGTTCAGCCGGACATCCGGACACCACCGCGCCCCCGGCATCCGGTCGGCGGTCAGCATCCGCGCCGGCGCACGGTCGGCGCGGACCTCGAACCAGTCCCACACCGCGCGCCAGAAGGCCTCGAGGTCGGTCACCGACCACTGCCACAGGTCCTCGTAGCGCTCGAATCGCAAGCCTCGGGTGCGCGCGAGCCAGTCGGTGAACGCGGTGATGCGGGCCCGCGCGATGCGCTCGGGGTCCGGCGTCCAGAGCGGCGCGTCGGCGGCGGCCGGGGCCGCGGGGTCCGTCACCGGGACACCGTGGGCGTGGCGATCGTCACCGGCGCGAGGGCGCGCTCGACCACCGCAGCGGCGGAGAACAGCTCGTCCTCGCGAAAGCGCCGCCCGACGAGCTGCACGCCGTTCGGCAGCGCGATCGCGGGCAGGCTCAGTGCGTTCACCCACATCACGTTGCGCATCGTGTCGAACAGCGCGCGGGTGGCGGCCTCGTCGAGGAAATGGTCGAAGTCGAGCGGCGGCGCGGCCATACCAGCCACCGGCGCCAGCACGATCGGGTGCGTCTCCATCCAGAGCGCGACCTCGCGCGCGATCGCGC